>CANJKG010000151.1 GCA_947474775.1 Caulobacteraceae bacterium
CCGCTTCGCCGATCCGAAACAGCGCGAGCGCATCGAGGCCCTGGGGATCAAGACGGTCCCCGTCGACCTGGGCTCGGGCCAGTTCGGCGACCTGCCCACCGACTTCACCCGCCTGGCCCACTTCGCCTGGATGCGGGCCGGCCTGGACCAGCTGCAGGAAGCCTTCCGCGTCAACGTCGAGGGCGCCGGCCTGATCATCCACCACTGCCGGGCCGCCCGCTCGGTCCTCGTGGTCTCGTCCCAGGGAATCTACACCCCCAACGACGACCCCTTCCATCGCTACAGCGAGGGAGATTCCATCGGCCGCGGCGCCACGCCCTACGCGGCCACCAGCCCGGCGTCGAAGATGGGCATCGAGGCCATCGCCCGGTTCTGCGCGCGGGCCTACAACCTGCCGACCACCATCGCGCGGCTGAACACCGTCATGGGCGTGCCGGGCGCCTACTACTCCAAGCAGGTCGAGACGGTTCTCAATGGCGAGGACGTGGTCGTCCCCTGGGATCCCAACGCGCACGCGCCCGTCCATACCCTGGACATGCAAGACCAGATCCACGCCTTGCTGGAGTCCGCCACGGTCCCGGCCACCATCGTCAACTGGTGCGGCGACGAGACCATCGTCACCCAGGACGTCATGGCCCGCCTGAAGGAGCTCACCGGCGTCGAGCCGAAGATCAAGGTCCGCTTCGTCGAGGGCGCGCCGAAGGGCAACAACAACGACAATGCCCGGCGGCTCTCCATCACCGGCCCCTGCAAGGTGAAGTTCTGGGACGCCTATCCGCCGCTGGTCGCCGACGTGCAGGCCATGCTCGCCGCCAAGGCCTGACCGCCGCCACCGACCTGGAGGAAACCGTGACGATCCTGGATCCCAAGGCGCTGAAGCAGAGTGCCATCGACGCCACCGGCCTGTGCGATTTCGGCGTCGAGCCCCTAGACGACGGCCTTGAGGTGCTCTGCGCCTCGCTCGCCAGCGAATCCGGCGCCCACGCCAAGGGCATTGAGTCCGCCGCCGGCGCCATCGTCGCCACCCTCAGCGAGCGCCTGCGGGTGGAAGACGCGATCAGCCGCAATCCCGAGATCCTCGACGTGGAGCTCGCGCCCCAGGTCTTCGTGCTCGGCCTGCCCCGCACCGGCACTACCGCGCTGTCGCACTTCATGTCCGAGGATCCCAACGGCCGCTCGGTCCGCCGCTGGGAACTGCACTCGCTGACCCCCCCGCCGGACGCCGCCGTCAAGGACGACCCGCGCATCCAGCAGACCCACGACGCCTTCGAGGCGCGCTACAAGGTCATGCCGGCGATGCGGACCATGCTGCCGCTGGAGGCCACCGATCCGTCCGAGCACGGCCAGCTCCTCGGCCTCACCTTCCGCAACCTGCACTACCCGACCCAGTTCAACTGTCCCACCTATCGCGACTGGCTCTACAGCTGCGACATGGAGCCGGCCTTCGGCTACTTCGCCAAGGTCCTGAAGCTGCTGCAGTGGAAGTCGCCGGGGCGCTACTGGAACCTGAAGAATCCCCCCGACGTCTTCGTCATCGACGCGCTCGCCAAGGTGTTCCCCGACGCCACCTTCGTCTGGAGCCACCGCGACCCGGCCAACTCCATCCCCTCGGTCTGCAGCCTCGCGTCGCTGATCCGCAGCCAGACCCTGGACCACCTCGACAAGCCGGCGCTCATGCAATGGGTGCTGGCCTTCCAGAGCGAGGGCGTCCGGCGGGGCCTGGCCGCCCGCGCCCGGGTGGGCGAGCACCGTTTCGTCGACGTCACCCAGAGGGAGCTCGCGCGCGACACCATCGGCGTGATCCGCGACCTCTACGAAAAGCTCGGCCAGCCCTTCACGCCGGAGTATGAAGCGCACCTGAAGCACCGCATGGCCAACCGCCCCCGCGCCCAGCACGGCAAGCACGAGTACGACCCCGCCGAATACGGCGCGAGCCCCGAGGAAATCCGCAGCCACTTCAAGGACTACTTGGAGCGGTTTGACATCGTCGAGAAGGTCTAAGCCGGCCGATCCAGGGGCTTAGGCGGCTTCTGGCGGCAAAAACGGTGGTCCCTTCCGAGCTGCGCGCTCTAGGGTCGAGGAAACAGCTAACTGGAGGGAAACCGATGGATCTGGGCGTCAAAGGCAAATCCTACATCGTGCTCGGCGGCTCGCGGGGCATGGGCTACGAGACCGCCCGCATCCTGGCCGCCGAGGGCGCCAGGCTCACCCTGATGAGCCGGACGCTCGAGCAGGTGACCACCGCCGGCAAAACCCTGGAGGACGAGTTCGGGATCGAAGTCCTGGCGCGCGCCGCCGACGGCATGGTGGCCGGCGAGGTGGACAAGGTGGTCGAGGAGTCGGTGGAGCGGTTCGGCGCGCCGCGGGGGCTGCTGGTCACCAGCGGGCTCACCTATCACAACGGGACCATCCTCGACATTCCGGACTCCGACTGGGAGTACAACTTCCAGGACGTGATGATGGGGCATGTGCGGGTGATCCGCGCGGCGCTGCCTCATATGATCTCGGCCGGCGGCGGCAGCATCGTCACCACGGCGGCCTATTCGGCGCGGGCGGCCAAGAGCTTCCTGTTCCCCTACGCCTCGCTGAAGGCGGCGCTGGTCAACTTCACCAAGAACCTGGCAAAGACCTATGGTGCCCAGGGGATCCGGGCCAACTGCATCTGTCCGGGCACCTTCGAGACCGTGCGGCTGACCACGCGGATCAACGACCGGATGAAGGAGACCGGCTGCACCCACGACGAAGCCGAGCGCTACTACCTGTTCGAGGTGTTCAAGATGCCGGTGGCCCTGGGCCGCGCCGGCCAGCCGCAGGAGATCGCCGACGTGATGGCCTTCTGCCTGTCCGAGCGGGCCCAGTACATGACCGGCGCCACCATCAACGTCGATGGCGGGACTGACTTCTAGGCGTTCTCCACCTCAACGACCCGGGCGATCCCGGCCGCCGTCAGGGCGGCGATCAGCTCGTCCACCACAAGGGCCAGCTCGTCCGGGTCGCGGCCCCGCAGCACAAGGTTGGAGCCATAACCCTCCGGCCCGAAGAACGGGTAGCTGCCCAGGGACATGGCCGGGTGCGCCCTGGCCACCGCCTCCAGCGGGGCGGCGATCACGCCCTCGCCGCTGCCGTCCACGCGCACGGTGCGCGACACCGTCACCGCCCCGCCCTTCAGCCGCCAGCCCACGTCCTCCAGCATGCCGCGCATGATCTGCGGCACCCCGGCCAGGACGAAGACATTGCCGATCATGAACCCCGGCGGCCCGTTCACCGGGTTCTTAACCAGGCTCCCGCCCACCGGCACGCGGGCCATCCGCCGCCTGGCCGGCGTCAGCTCGCCCTGCCACTTGGCGGTCATCAGCGCCAGGATCTCGGGGTTCTCCTCCAGCGCGACCCCGAACGCCACGGCCACCGCATCGGCGGTGATGTCGTCGTGGGTCGGCCCGATGCCGCCGGTGGTGATCACATAGTCGTAGCGGGCGCGAAGGGCGTTCAGCGCCGCCACGATCTCCGCCTCCACGTCCGACACCGTCCGCGCCTCGGCCAGGTCCACCCCGTGCACCGCCAGGTAGCGGGCGATGTCGCGCAGGTTGGTGTCCTGGGTGCGCCCTGACAGGATCTCATCGCCGATGATCAGCACCGCGGCGGTGACGCGTTCGCTGCTGGCTTCACTCATCCGCCTGTTGTCCCGTCCGTTGCGCCGGCATTCCTCGGAATGCTGCAAAGCCTTACGCTCATGGCCTGATTGGAGCTACGGCCTGCGTCCAGGTCAAGGACGGCCCTTCCAGGGCCGCTGCGCCGCGGCCGGCCACCGGCCGGTCCTTGAGCTGGACGCGGGCCGTAGCAGACTCGCCCCCATGGACTTAAGGGCAGTTGCGCCGACGCTCGGATTCGACAGGTCATGCACTTCCCCACCCCTCTCGTCCGCGCCACGCTGATCCAGCGCTACAAGCGCTTCCTGGCCGACGTGGTGATGGAGAACGGATCCACGATCACCGCCCACTGTCCGAACCCGGGCGCCATGCTGGGCCTGAACATGCCGGGCCTGCCGGTGTGGCTGTCCAGGTCCCCCGACGCCAAGCGCAAGCTGCCCTACACCCTGGAGCTGGTGGAGGTGGACGGCGGCATCGTCGGGATCAACACCATGCACCCCAACCGCCTGGTCGCCGAGGCCCTGGCCGCGGACGCCATCCCCGAACTGGCCGGCTACGCCACCCACCGCCGTGAGGTGAAGTACGGAACCAACAGCCGCGTGGACTTCCTTCTGGAGGCGCAGGGTCGCCCCCGCGCCTGGCTGGAAGTGAAGAACTGCCACCTGCGCCGCGAAGGCGCGCTGGCCGAATTCCCCGACTGCGTGGCCGCCCGCTCGCTGAAGCACCTGCGCGAACTCACCGCCATGGTCGAGGCCGGCGACCGCGCGGTGATGCTCTACGTGGTCCAGCGCACCGACTGCGACGCTTTCGCCGCCTGCCACGACCTCGACCCGGCCTACGCCAGGGGCCTGACCGAGGCCGCCCGGGCCGGCGTGGAGGTGCTGGCCTACGTTTGCGAGATCACTCCGCTGGCGGTTCGGCTGACCGACCGCATTCCCTGGCGCAGCGCATGACGCCAGCCCATCCCCTCGACCGTCCCGTCTGGGCAGCGCTCACCACCCGTCAGGCCGGCTTCGCCCTGGGCGACACGCACGCGGTGCGCCTGGCGCCGGAATACGGCCTGTTCGCCGCCGCGGCCGACGGGTCCGACGCCAGCATGGCGACGCTCGCCGGCCTGGCCGCGATCGAGGGCGGTGTCGCGCTCGTCGAGGCCGATCCTGTGCGTCTGCCGCCCGCCCTGACCGTCGTCTCGCAGGCGCCCATCCACCAGATGACGGCCGGCGCGCTCAGCCCCTCCGGAAAGCCCGACTTCCCCGTCATCCCGCTGACCGAGGCCGACGCGCCCCAGATGCTGGCGCTGGCCACCCTCACCCGCCCCGGCCCGTTCTTTACCCGCACCCACCAGCTCGGGGCCTTCATCGGCGTCAAGCAGGACGGCCAACTCGTCGCCATGGCCGGCGAGCGGATGAAGCCTGACGGCTTCACCGAGGTCAGCGGCGTCTGCACCCATCCCGATCATCGCGGCCACGGCTATGCCGGTCATCTGTCACGCATCGTGGCCGCCCGCATCCTGGCGCGCTGCGAGACCCCGTTCCTTCACTGCTACGCCGCCAACATGGCCGCCATCGACCTCTACGAGACGCTGGGCTTCACGGTGCGCCGGGAACTCACGATCACGGTGCTGTCCGCGCCTGCTTAAGGGCCCGTTGAACTTTCGTGCTATCGTTGCGACATACCCTCTAGAGCGATCCGACCGCGGATCGCGGAGCAACCGATGACCGACGTCCTCACCGGCGACCACCGAACCGGCCAGATCAAGATCCACACCGCAGAGGACTTCGAGGGCATGCGCCGGGCCGGCCGGCTGGCGGCCGAGTGCCTGGACATGCTGATCCCTCACGTGGTCCCAGGCGTGGTCACCGAACACCTCGACACGCTGGCCCGCGAGTTCATCCTCGACCACGGCGCCCTGCCCGCCTGCCTGGGCTACCGCGGCTATACCAAGACCGTCTGCATCAGCCCCAACCACGTCGTCTGCCACGGCATCCCCGGCGAGCGGACGCTGCGCGAAGGCGACATCGTCAACATCGACGTCACGGTCATCGTCGATGGCTTCCACGGCGACACCTCGCGGATGTACGGGGTCGGCGCCGTCGCGCCCCGCGCCAAGCGGCTGGTGGACGTGACCTACGAGGCCCTGGCCCGCGGCCTGGCCGCCGTGAAGCCCGGGGCGCGCGCCGGCGACATCGGACACGCCATCCAATCCTACGCCGAGAGCATGCGCTGCTCAGTGGTGCGCGACTTCTGCGGCCATGGCCTGGGCCGCGTCTTCCACGACGCGCCCAACATCCTGCACTTCGGCGCGCCGGGCTCCGGCGAGCTGCTGCGGCCCGGCATGTTCTTCACCGTCGAGCCGATGGTGAACCTGGGCAAGTACGGGGTGAAGGTGCTGGCCGACGGCTGGACGGCGGTGACCCGCGACAAGTCCCTGTCGGCCCAGTGCGAGCATTCCGTGGGCGTCACCGAGACCGGCGTGGAGATCTTCACCGCCTCGCCCAAGGGGCTGTTCCAGCCGGCGATCCAGGCGGCCTGAACCCCGGCTTCTGGGCTCTTGTCATTGGCGAACGTTTAGGGAACACTTGGCGGCATGCGTGAGCCGCAAGCCCTGCAGGAAGCCGCCCAGCCCGACCTCTGGCGCCCGCCGCCCAAGGCCGAGCGCGGGCCCGCCCCCCACTATCTCGGCCACCGCGAGCGCCTGCGCGCCCGCGCCCACCAGCACGGCCTGGCCTCACTGGCCGACTATGAGATCCTTGAGCTGCACCTGTTCCGCGCCATCCCGCGCGGCGACGTCAAGCCGCTGGCCAAGCAGCTCCTTGTCCGTTTCGGCTCGCTGGCCGGGGTGCTGGGCGCCAGCATCGCCGAGCTGACCTCCATCAAGGGCGTGGGCGAGGCCGTGGCGCTCGACCTCAAGCTGCTGCAGGAGGCCGCGCTGCGCACCGGCCGCGAGGCGGTGGCGCGCCGCCCGGTGATCTCCTCCTGGAGCGCGCTGCTGGCCTATGTGAAGACCGCGCTCGCCCACGAGCCGCGCGAGCAGTTCCGAGTGCTGTTCCTGGACAAGAAGAACCAGCTCGTCGCCGACGAGGTCATGGGCCAGGGCACAGTCGACCACGCCCCCGTCTATCCCCGCGAGGTGGTCCGCCGCGCGCTGGAGCTGTCGGCCAGCGCCGTGATCCTGGTGCACAACCATCCGTCCGGGGATCCCACGCCGTCGGCCGCGGACATCGACATGACCCGCCAGGTGATCGAAGCCGCCCGCGCCCTGCGCATCGCCATCCACGACCACCTGGTCGTCGGCCGCGAAGGGGTCGCCAGCTTCAAGGCGCTGGGACTGCTCTAGGTCGTCGCCCCACCTCGCTCTGCAGGGCGCTGGCCGGCAGGTCCAGTTCGCAGACCAGTCCCTGGGGCCGCCAGTCCAGCCGCACCGCCCCGTTGGTTCGCCCGGCCAGGGCGACGGCGCGGCTGGGTCAGTCTCTGTTGACCATGTTTGCAGGGGGTTTGCTAACACCGTTCATCCATCCTGTTTCTCAGGAGGATTGGCCCCATGGACCCGTTGAGCATAGCCCGATATGGCATGCGCGCCGCCGCGATGCGCTTCGAGGCGTCCGCCGCCCGCGTGGCTTCAGGTGACGCCGCCCAGGTGGACTACGTCACCGAGACGGTCGAGCAAATCCAGGCCCGGCAGGCGTTCTCAGCCAATCTCAACACGATCCGCGTCGCCGACGAGATGTGGGGCGCGCTCATGGACATCCAGGTCGGACGCCGCTGAGCCCTTGCGGCTTTGACAATCGCCCCCAGGAGCCTTAGCGCCGCCGCATGGCGCTGCGCCCGCTTTTCATCACCCAGGTCTACGAGGCCTCGCTGGCCGGCGATCGCGACTTCGCGGCCCTGAACGCCGACCTGGCCGACGCCTGCCGCATGCTGGCCGCCGAGGACGCCGCCGGCCGGGCCTGGTGCCGCGAACACGGCTATGGCGGCTACACCTCCTACGCCTCTCTGGACGACCTGCCGCGGCGGGCCACCGCCTTCGCAACGCTGAAGACCCGCCTGGACCGCCACGCGGCGGCCTTCGCCCGGGACCTGGCCTTCGACCTGGGCGGCGGACGCCTCAGGCTCGACAGCCTGTGGGTCAATGTGCTCAAGCCCGGCGCGGCGCATTCGGGACACATCCATCCGCACAGCGTGATCTCAGGCACGGTCTATGTCGCCACGCCCAAGGGCGCCTCCGCCCTGAAGCTGGAGGACCCGCGCCTGCCCCTGATGATGGCCGCGCCCCTTCGCCTGCCCGATGCGCCGGAAGCCGCCCGGCCCTTCGTCTACCTGACGCCGGAGCCTGGAACGGTGCTCATGTGGGAAAGCTGGCTGCGCCACGAGGTCCCGGTCAACCGCGCCCGAAGCGAACGCATCTCCATCAGCTTCAACTACGGCTGGCGGTAGCAAAAGCCCCGCCGGAGCGGGGCTTCCTTAGGGTCAGCTGTCCAGGAAGCTCCGCAGCTTCCGCGACCGGGACGGGTGCTTCAGCTTCCGCAGAGCCTTGGCCTCGATCTGGCGGATCCGTTCGCGGGTGACGCTGAACTGCTGGCCGACCTCTTCGAGGGTGTGGTCGGTGTTCATGCCGATGCCGAAGCGCATGCGCAGCACACGTTCCTCGCGCGGGGTGAGGCTGGCCAGAACC
>CANJKG010000152.1 GCA_947474775.1 Caulobacteraceae bacterium
CGCGCCATAAGCGGCGCGGGCCGGCTGACGGTGCGGGCGATGCCGAAGGTCCTGAGCACCCTGGCCCAGGTGGGGACGGCGGCGGTGCTGTGGGTGGGCGGCGGCATCATCGTCCACGGCCTGCACGAATTCCACCAGGACACGATTCCCAGTCTGGTCGGCCTGGGCGCCGACGCCGCCGCCCGCGTCCCCGGGGCCGGTGCGGCGCTGGGCTGGCTGGCGACAGCCGCAGGCTCGGCCGTGCTCGGCCTCGTCGTCGGCGGAGTCCTGGTCGCGGCGCTTCATCTGATCCACCTTGTCCGGGCCAGGGCGCAGAAGTCGCACTAGGCTTAGATCCCTCCGCTTGAGACTCAGTCCAGGGCCCTCTAAAGATAGTTTCGCTAGCTAACTATCTGTGGGCGTGATGATCGAGCAGACCACCCATCCCGACGAGATCAGGGCCGCCGCCCAGGAGCTGAGGCTGGCGCTGCTGCGGGCCTCGCGGCGGCTGAGGCGCGAGGCCCATGTGGCCGGGCTGTCCGGCTCCGACGCCATCCTGCTGAGCAGGATCAAGCGCTCGCCGGGCGTCGGCGTCTGCGACCTGGCCGGCGAGGAGCGGATCTCGCGGCCCAGCATGTCGGGCCGGATCAAGCGGCTGGAGGCCGCCGGCTTGGTGGAGCGGCGCGACGATGCGAACGACGGTCGCCGCTCGGGCCTCGTTCTCACCCGGGCGGGACTGCGCAAGGTCGACGCCATCAAGCGGCATCGCAACGACTGGCTGGCCGCCCGCCTCGCGGTCCTGGGTCCCCACGACCGGGCCCGGATCATCGCCGCGGTGGAGCCCCTGATGCGGCTGGTGGACGAGGAGGCCCGCGCCTGATGTCGGCGGAGCCCCCGAACGTCGTCCGCACCTGGATCGTGCCGCTGATCATCGGCTCGTCGATGATGATGTACACCCTCAACGCCACGGTGGTTTACAACGCCCTGCCCACCATGGCCGAGGCCCTGGACGAGGATCTGCTGCACATGAACCTGGTGGTGACCATGTTCATGCTGGCCGCCACCGTCTTCATGCCGATCAGCGCCTGGGTGGCCGACCGCTTCGGCGCCCGGCTGGTGTTCACGGTGGCGGTGGCGATGTTCGCGATCTCATCGGCCGCCTGCGGCCTGGCCCAGGATCTGACCCAGCTGATCGTGGCCCGGGTGGCCCAGGGGATCGCCGGGGCGATGATGCTGCCTGTGGGGCGGCTGGTGCTGTTGCGCAGCACCCCCAAGAACGAGCTGGTCTCCGCCATGTCGGTGCTGACCCTGCCGGCCATGCTGGGGCCGGTGCTGGGACCGCTGATCGGCGGCGCCATGGTCACCTTCGCCGACTGGCGATGGATCTTCTACATGAACCTGCCGATCGCGCTGGCGGGCGTGTTCCTGATCCGCGCCTATGTCCCCGATGTGGAGCCGGAGGAGGACGCCGGCGCCGTCGACTGGCTGGGCGTGGCGCTCACCACGGTCGGGCTGGCGGGCCTGATATTCGCCGTGGAGAACCTCGGCCGCGAGCTGGTCTCGCCGGTCATGGTGGCCGCCATGTTCGCCGTCGCCGTGGTCTGCCTGGGGGGCTATTGGGCCCATGCCCGCGGGCGGGCCAACGCGATCATCGACCTGTCGCTGTTCCGGGTGCAGACCTTCAGCGCCGCGGTCATCGGCGGTGGCTTCCTGCGGGTCGGCCTGGCGACCACGCCCTTCCTGCTGGCGATGCTGCTGCAGGTCTGTTTCGGCATGGACGCCTTCACCGCCGGGATCATCGGTTTCATCGCCGGCGCCGCCGGCCTGATGATGAAGACGGTGGCCCCGCCGATCCTGCGACGCTACGGCTTCAGGGTGGTGCTGATCGTCAACGGCCTCCTGGTGGGCGTGAGCTTCATTACCTGCGCGCTCCTGGGGCCGACCACGCCGCAATGGGTGATCATGGCCGTGGTGGGGATCGGCGGCTTCTTCCGCTCCTTGCAGTTCACCAGCCTCAACGCCCTGGTGTTCGCCGATCTGGAGCAGCACCAGATGAGCCGCGGGTCGGCCACGTCCTCCATGGCCCAGCAGCTGGTCCAGGCCATCGGCATCGGGCTGTCGGCGACCCTGCTGCAGGTGCTGATGCAGCTGCGTGGAGAGACGAAGCTCACCACGCCGGTGCTGGCGTGGAGCTTCCTAATCGTCGGCGTGGTGATGATGGTCTCGTTTTGGTGGTTCGTCCGCCTGCCGCCCACCGCCGGCGAGGAGATGCACAGCGGACCCCGCAGGCCGGACAAGGCGTAGGCGAGACCGTCCCGCTAGTCCGTGGCGGGTTGCCCGATCGAACCGTTGGCGACGGGCGTGACGGAAGTCACCGCTTCGACAGGAACCTCCGGGTCAGCCAGGGGCGCGGCTTCGGCCACAACAACGGACGCAACGGTCGCCGCTTGCTCGACGGACGGCGCGGGGGGCGTCACGGCCTTGGCGAAGACGACATCCGCCGGACCGGCGTCGGGGGGGACCGCGCGCGGCCACGCAGTCCGGGCCGGCTCGGCCGGAGCGTAGTCGCCAGCGAAGGCGGTGTTCCACAGCGCGGGATCCTGGTTGGTCACAACAGGGGGACCGGACGAGGCGGCAGGGACGCCGGGGGGCTGGGCGATCCGCAGGAAGCCGGAACCGAAGGCGCCGGCCGCCATCAGCAACAGGCCGACCACCGCCAGAGCGTCAGCCTTGGGGGTCCGTTCTCGGATCGCGGGGAACATGTCCGACATCGCTCCACTCCCACCTTAGGTAACAGGGCTGGTGGAGCGAGGTTCCGCCGTTGCTGGAATTCTCCGTCAGCGACGCCGCCAGACGGGCGGCCGCTTCTCCGCCCAGGCGGCGCGGGCCTCGGCGCGGTCCTCGCTGGCCTCGATCACCTCCCACAGGCGGGCGCGCAGGGCGACGCCGTCCTCGCGCGACAGCTCGCGGCTCTCGCGGGCGACCCGCTTGTAGGCCTCGACGGCCATGGGCGCGCCCTGGGCGATCTCGTCCACCAGCCGGGCGGCCGCGGCGATCAGGGCCTCGCGGTCGGGGAGCAGCTCCTGGACGAGGCCGATCTGGAAGGCCCGCCCGGCGCCCATGGGCAGGCCGGTGAGCTGCATCTTCAGCGCCTCGCCCATGGGGATCAGGCGCTGCAGCTCCAGGAGGCCCGGGAAGGGCATCATCGAGCGCCGCACCTCCGGCAGGCCCAGGCGCGAGGCCTCCGTGGCGATGCGGATGTCGCACATCAGCGCCACCTCCAGGCCGCCGCCCACGGCGTAGCCGTCGATGGCGGCGATGGTGGGCTTGGCGCAGGCGCCCACCGCCGCGAAGGTGTCGTAGCTGAGGTTCCGGCTGTCGCGGGCCGCCTCCCGCTCGGCGCGGTACTTGAGGTCGCCGCCGGTGGAGAACGCCCGCCCGCCCTCGCCGATGAACACCACGGCCCGGACGGCGTCGTCCGCGCTGGCCCGGGCGATGGCGGCCTGGATGAGCTCGTGGCACGCCTGGTGGAACGCGTTCATCACCTCGGGCCGGTTGAAGCGGATCCAGGCCGCCTCGCCCCGGACCTCGTAGAGGATGGGCCGCCCGGCCGACTGTTCAGCGTCATCCATGGCGTTTCCTTGAGGTGCAGCACCTCGGGAGCCGAAACTCCCGAGGTTTCCTGCCACGACCGCCGTGACGCCGAGGCGCCTAGCTGTCTCCTTGGCATTACGGCCATCATAGACGTGGTGCGGCCAAGGCGGAAAGCGGCGCGCCGATTTCGAACTGAGACGCCGGGGAGCCCCTCAGTTCAGCTTGGCTTTCTTCACCGGCTCGGGGGGCATGGGGGCGACGGGAACGCCGTCCTCGACAAGGTCGCGGACCTCCTGGGGCGTGGCCTGGCCGTAGATGCCGCGCTGCTCGGCCTTGCCGTCGTGGATGTCGCGGGCCTCCCTGGCGAAGGTGTCGCCCACGTCGTCGAAGTTGGCCTCCACGTGCTGGCGGACGCGGGCCATGGCCTCCATCATCATGGCGTGGGTGGGGGCGGCGGCCATGGCTTCCCCCCGCTTCTTCGTTCCGGAGACGGCCGGCGCCATGATCTGCTTGCGCACGGCCTTGCTGGCGCAGACCGGGCAGTCGATCAGGCCGCGCGACTGCTGGTCGTCGAAGTCGGCGGAGGCGCCGAACCAGCCTTCGAACTCGTGCTCGTGCTCGCAGACGAGGGCGTAGCGGATCATCAGCCGCCCCCTGGTCCGGTGAAGGCCCGCGCGTTGGCGAGCGCGGGGATGGCGGCGCGGGCCTTGGCGGCGGCGGCCAGGTCCAGGTCGGCGAACAGGACGCCGGGCTCGTCGTGGTCCAGATGGCCGAGCACTTCGCCCCAGGGGGCGATGGCGATGGAGTGGCCGTAGGTGCCGCGACCGTCCTCGTGGAAGCCGCCCTGGGCGGGGGCCAGGACGAAGCTGCCGGTCTCGATGGCCCGGGCGCGCAGCAGGATCTCCCAGTGCGCCTTGCCGGTGGGCCGGGTGAAGGCGGCCGGAACGGTCATGATCTCGGCGCCGGCGAGCGCCAGGGCGCGGAACAGGGCGGGGAAGCGAACGTCATAGCAGACGGTCATGCCGAGCTTCGCAGGCCCGGCCTGGGCGGTCACGGCGCGGCCGCCGGGCTCGTAGAGCTCGGACTCGCGGGCGGATTCGCCGGTGGGCAGGTTGACGTCGAACATGTGCAGCTTGTCATAGGTCGCGGCGATCTGGCCCTGCGGATCGATCAGGATGGAGCGGTTGGCGGCCTTGCCCTCCCCGTCCCGCTTGACCAGGGCCGAGCCGATCAGGATCCAGACCTTCAGCTCGGCGGCGGCATCCCGAAGTCCTTTGACGACAATATCTTCGTCCAGGTTCCTCAACTGCGGCAGCAGTTTTTCGCGGTCCTTCTGCAGGAGGTTGGTCCCCTCCGGCGTCAGGATCAGCTCCGCCCCGCCGGCCGCGGCCTCGCGGACCAGCGGCAGGACGTGGGCCAGCGCCGCGTCCTGCGTGGCCGGCGTGCGGGTCTGGATCAGGGCGACCTTCATCAGGCCGCCTGCAGCAGGGCGTCGAGCTTGCCCTGGCGTTCCAGGTCCATGATGTCGTCGCAGCCGCCGATGTGCCGTCCGTCGATGAAAATCTGCGGGAAGGTGGTGCGGCCTGACCGCTGCATCATCTCGGCGCGCTTTTCCGGATCGAAGCCGGCTTCGATCTCGGTGAACGCCACGCCCTTCTGCTCCAGCAGGCTCACGGCGCGGGCGCAGTAGCCGCAGTAGGGTCTCGTATAGATGACGATCTCGGCCATGGTCTTTCCAGCAGGATTTCGTACGGGGGCACTCATATGGTGGGTCCGGCGGCGTCTTTAACCCGGGCCACCACCGCGACATCCAACCGCACCGCTCCTGCCGCCTTAAGGGCCCGGGCGCAACCTTCCAGGGTGGCGCCGGTGGTCATGACGTCGTCCACGAGCAGGATGCGGCGACCGGCAACCTGGGACGCGCGCGAGGCCGGCACGTGGAAGGCGCCGGCCACGTTGCGCCGCCGCGCGCCCGCGCCCTTGCCGGCCTGGGTGGCGGTAGGCTTGCGGCGGACCAGGGCGTCCGGGAGGTAGCGGACCTCCCACTGGGCGGCCAGCGGGCGGGCGATCTCGGCGGCCTGGTTGAAGCGGCGGCGCAGCAGGCGAAGCGAGTGCAGCGGCACGGGGGTGACGGCGTCGGCCTACTCCAGCAGGTCGCGGGCGGAGCGCGAGACCCAGCGGGCCAGCATGGGGGCGAGGTCCAGGCGGTCGGCGTGCTTCAGCTTGAGGATCGGGTCGCGGGAGGTCTCGTCGTAGAGGCAGGCGGCGCGGGCGGCGTCGAAGGCGCGCGGCCTAGCCATGCAGGCGGCGCAGCGGGCGCCGTCGCCCAGGTGGAACTCGAAGGGCGTCCCGCAACCGTCGCAGACGGGCTCATCTATGAACTGGATGCGGCTCCAAGCGTCGGCGGAATAGCCGCTGGCCATGGGCGAAGGCCCGCCGTCCAGGGATTGCGGCGGGAACAGCAGGTCCAGCGCGCCGCGCCAGAGGCCGCGGACGCGAGGTCCCGGTTTCAATGCGGCGAGCAAACCGCCATCTTCCCCGTGCATGTCCGCCCCACCCCGAATCTTCGATCGCACGCTGCACAGGAAGCGCCTGGACCGCGCCGCCGCGGGCTTTGACGCCGCAGACTTCCTGCACCGGCGCGCCGCCGAGGACATCGCCGAGCGCCTGGCGCCGATCATGCGGGAGTTCCCGCTGGCCGTCGACCTGTCGGCGCGGCGCGGGGCGTTCGCGCAGGCGCTGGCCGGGAGCGAGGCCGCCGGGCGCGTGGGGCTGCTGGTGGAGGCGGACCTATCGGGAGCCATGCTGGCGGGACGCGCGGGGCCGCGTGTGGCTCTGGACGAGGAGCGGCTTCCGTTCGCGCCGGAGAGCCTGGACCTGGCGGTCTCAACCCTGGGACTGCACTGGACCAACGACGTGGTGGGCGCGCTGATCCAGATCCGCCGCGCCCTGAAGCCCGACGGGCTGTTCATCGGCGCCTTCCTGGGCGGGACGACGCTGACGGAGCTGCGCCAGTCGCTGGTGGCGGCGGAGGCGGAGCTGTGGGGCGGGGCAGGCTCGCGGGTCTCGCCGTTCGCCGACGCGGCCGACGCGGCGGGGCTGCTGCAGCGGGCCGGCTTCGCCCTGCCGGTGGCCGACGTCGACCGGGTGAGCGTGACCTATGCGCATCCGCTGAAGCTGCTGGCCGACCTGCGGGCGATGGGCGAGACCGGCGTACTGGCCGACCGCCATCCGCGCGGTCTGTCCCGGGCGCTGCTGGCGCGCATGAGCGAGCTCTATGTGGAACGGTTCGGGGACGCGGACAGCCGCGTGCCGGCGACGTTCGAGATTTTGACCCTGACCGGGTGGGCGCCGGCCTAAGGGCTGGCGCAGGGATCAGAGCAAGTCGCGGAGCCAGGCGACCAGGGGGGCGTCGGCGGGAGGCATGGGGTAGTCGTCCATGCGGTTGGGTTTCACCCAGGCCAGCGCCTTGTGTTCCAGGGCCGTCACCTTCCCCTCCCAGCGGCGACAGAGGTAGAGGGGCATGAGCAGGTGGAAGCTCTCGTATTCGTGGCTGGCGAAGACGAAGGGGGCAAGGCAAGCCTTGGCCACCTGGATGCCCAGCTCCTCCTCCAGCTCGCGGATCAGGCAGGCCTCGGGGGTCTCGCCCGCCTCCACCTTGCCGCCAGGGAATTCCCACAGGCCAGCGAGCTGTTTGCCCTCGGGGCGCTGGCAGATCAGCACCCGCCCGTCGGCGTCCACGAGGGCGGCGGCGGCGACCAGGACCGTGGGTTTTTCGCTCATGCCCGGGTTTCCCCGGCCTGAGTCCAAAAGGCAACAGCCCCGCGTCAAACTCCACCGCGTGGGTTGACTTTGCCGCTTCGAACGCCGATGTGCGACGTGCGTCGAGCATCTATCGGCGCTATCGGCGCTCCAGCCGCGTGGGGTTTCGCTTCCGAAACCCAGCCTGTCGAGCGTCTGAGAAACCCATAGATCGCCCATCACGCGGGGCGCTTTCAGACAGACCCGCGACTATCGCGCCCTCGGACATCTCCGACCGGGCGCGTTCGGCGCATATTTGAAAAGAGCTACCTTGACTCAATTTACCGATTTCGGCCTCGCCCAGCCCCTGCTGAAGGCGCTCGCCGACCAGGGCTACACGACGCCGACCCCGATCCAGGCCCAGGCCATCCCCGGCGTCATGGCCGGCCGCGACCTGCAGGGCATCGCCCAGACGGGCACCGGCAAGACCGCCGCCTTCGCGCTTCCGATCCTGCATCGCCTGGCCGCCAACAAGAAGCCGCTGATCCGCAAGTCTGCGCGGGTGCTGGTGCTGTCGCCCACCCGCGAGCTGGCCAGCCAGATCGGGGAGAGCTTCCGCACCTATGGCAAGCACATGGGGATAAATGTCGCGGTGATCTTCGGCGGCGTGAAGTACGGCGCCCAGCACAAGGCCATGGCCAATGGCGTCGACGTGCTGGTGGCCACCCCCGGGCGCCTGCTGGACCACCTGCAGGAGAAGACCATCACCCTGCAGGGCGTGGAGATCTTCGTCCTCGACGAGGCCGACCAGATGCTGGACCTGGGCTTCGTGCTGCCGATCCGCCGGATCGTCTCGCACATGCCCAAGGCGCGGCAGAACCTGTTCTTCTCCGCCACCATGCCCACCGAGATCGGCAAGCTGGCCGGCGAGCTGCTCAACGACCCC
>CANJKG010000153.1 GCA_947474775.1 Caulobacteraceae bacterium
CCGTATCGTCAGCGAAGGCCCGCACGTCCGCGCCACGCCGCCGCGGGCCTGGAGCCCGCCCGCCGAGCTGGGCGCCAGCCTGCGCCTGGAGCACAGCCCCGGCCAGGACCTCGACGAGGCCTGGCCGCGCCCGGCGAGGGGGGAGACCCGATCAGCGTCCAGTGGGCCGGCGACGCCAACGGCCTCACCCTCGACTATGTCCGCGACCGCCTGCCCGCGGCCTCCCGGCGGCCCTTGAGCGCCGTCGACCTGGAACGCGACTTCCGGCTGCTGGCCGAGGACCCGGCGATCCGCACCGTCAACGCCGACCTGCGACCCGGCAGCCGACCCGGCGAGGCGAGCCTGGCGCTCAGCATCTATCCGCAGGAGCGGCACGACCTTTATGTGAGCGTCGCCAACGATCGCTCGCCCTCGGTGGGCGGCGAGCGGGTCTCCATCGGCGGCCATGCCCGCAACGGCGTGGTGGCCGGCGACATCCTCACCGGCGGCATCGGCCTGACCAAGGGGGTGGCGGACGCCGCGGTGGGCTATGCGGCGCCGTTCTTTGATCCCCGCACCACCATCTCCGCGCGGGTGGGCTTCAACAATGCCGCGGTCATCGACCGGCCCGTCCGGCCCCTGGATATCCGCGCCCGCGAGCGCTCGGGCGAGATCCGCCTGACCCACAAGTTCATCGACGAGCCTCTGTTGCCGGGCGCACAGGCGGGACGGTGGGCGCCGGCGCGCACTTTCTCCGGGGGCGTCCTCTTGGCGCGCCGGGTGTCCACCAGCCTCCTGCAGGGAGAACCCTTCTCCTTCGCCGCCGGGTCTGTGGACGGGCGCGCGGCCTACACCGCCGTCAGGCTGGTGGGCGACTACCTGGTGCGCGGCGTCGACCAGGTGTTCGCGGTCTCCGTCACCGCCACCAAGGGCCTGGCCGGCACCCGTTCGGACGCAGCCGGGGCGCTGAATCCCAAGCGGCATTTCAGCGTCGCCCTGGCCCAGGTGAACTACGCGAGGCGACTCTCGGACAAGGGCCTGGAACTGCGCGCCCGGCTGGCGGGCCAGATCGCCGACAGCATCCTCTACTCCGGCGAACGGTTCTCCGCCGGCGGTGCCACCAGCGTGCGCGGCTATCGCGAGAACCTGCTGCTGGCCGACGAGGGGATCATGGGCTCCCTGGAGCTGGCCCAGCCGATCAGCTTCTCGCGCCGCCAGGTGGGCGCCGCTGGATTCGACTGGGGGGCGTTCTCGGTCTCCGCCTTCGTGGACGCCGCCAGCTTGAAGAACCGCAACGCGCCGCAGCCGGACGGGCCGATCTACAGTGTCGGCGCCTCCCTGGCCTGGACCCCGTCGGAGGCGCTATCCGCCCAGCTCACCTACGGCGAAAGCCTGAGCCCCGAGCCGCCGGTGGCCGAGCAGGACATCCAGGACGACGGGGTGCACTTCCGCATGACCTTCCGGCCGCTGCGGTGGTGATCAGGCGCGCTCGGCCCGCCGCGTCCTGAACAGCCAGATGGGGACCGTCGCAATGACCGCGCCCGCCGCGTTGGCGAAGATGTCGCCCGGCTGAAACGCGCCGACGATCCGCGGGTGGGACTGCACGATTTCGGTCAGGACGCCCACTGCGGTCATGGCGATGGCGGGCAGCCACAGGCTGATGCGCGGAAACGCCCCCAGGAGGCTGAGCACGATCAGGTAGGCCACCACAGCGTGCTCGACCCGGTCCCCGCCCAGCAGCAGCGCGGCCCAGCGCTGGTGCGGGTCGGCCAGCCGCACCAGGGCGTAGACCACCACCAATCCCAGGGCGAGGCGGCTGTAAGGAACCGGCGCGCCGGGATCTCGCGCCGTCGTGGGCTTGTCCGAGGATTTATCGTTCGTCCCCAATGTTTTCCGTCGTCCTTCAGTTAGCAGCGCGACACGGCCGATCTATTTTCCTATCGTCTTCGGAACGGGCGTCGGCGAGGCGGCGCTCGGGCTGGGTCATGGGTATGGGAGAAAACGCCTTGGCGTCTTCTAAGGCGTCCGACGGGCAAGCGGAAGACAGCGACCTCGTCCGCACGTTCTTCGAACTGCGCGAGAACCTCCTGCTGTTCCTGGCCGCGCGGACGCGGTGCATGGCGACCGCTGAGGACCTGGTCCAGGATCTCTACCTGAAGGCCGCCGCGGTGGAGCCGGGGACCGATGTGAAGGCGCCGGCCGCGCTGCTTTACCGGATGGCCTCGAACCTCCTGGTCGACCACGTGCGCAGCGCCCAGCGTTCGTCGCGGCGCAACGCCCAGTGGCGGCTGGACAAGCGTGTCATCATGGGTGGCGAAGATGTCAACGACGAGCCGGCCGCCGACGAGGTGGTGGTGTCCAAGGAACGGGTGCGCCTGCTCGCTGCCGCCGTGGGGGAGTTGCCGCCGCAGATGGGCCGCGCCTTCCGGCTGCACAAGCTGGAGGGGATGAGCCAAGCGCAGACCGCCCAGGCCATGGGCGTATCTGTGAAGATGATCGAGCAGCACATCGCCGCCGCCGTCCGGCAGCTCGCCCAGAGGTTGCGGTCGTGAGCGGGCAGGAAATATTCAGGGGACCTAGGGGTCGGACGCCCCGGCGACGTCCTTATGGCTGTTCGACCCGGATTGGGCAGGCAGGCCTATGACCAGAATGGCAGCGCACGAGGAGCTCGCGACGGCGGAAGCCGGCGTCTGGCTTGCGCGCCTGCAAGGCTCCGAGGTCAACGAAGGCGACGGCCTGGCTTTCGACGCCTGGCTTTCCGCCTCACCCGCCAACCGCGACGCCTATCAGCAGGCGCTGGCCGTCTGGCACGAGCTGGACGCCTGCGCCGACGAGGTGCTCGAGGAATTCAACGCCATGGCGCGGCGAAGGGCGCTGCACATGGTGCGGACGAGGCGTTGGCTGGTCGGAGCGGGCGGGGTCGCGGCGGCGGCGGGCCTGGCGCTGGCCATCCTGCCGTCCGTGCTGGCGCAGGCCACGGTCGACACTTACGAGACCGGCAAGGGCGAGCGCCGCCAGGTCACCCTGGCCGACGGCTCGATCGTCGACCTCAACGCCGAGACCCGCCTGCAGGTCACCCTGGCCCGCTCCGAGCGTCGGGTGGTGCTGGGCGATGGGGAGGCGATCTTCGACGTCGCCCACGACACGGACAGGCCGTTCACCGTGGAGGCGTCGGATCGCACCGTGCGCGTCCTGGGCACCCAGTTCGACGTCCGCAACCGCAAGGGTGAGCTGACCGTCACTGTGGCCCGGGGTAAGGTCCAGGTCTCGCCGCCTGCCTCAGGGGCGGCCGGCCGCGCCTTCCTGCTGACGCCTGGCCAGCGCCTCGAGGTAGCCGACAGTGGGGCTGAGGCGCTCAGGACCGTCGATCCGCAGGAGACCTTCAGCTGGCGGGCCGGCCGGCTCATCTACCGGGGTCAGCCCCTGGCCGAGGTGGTGGCCGACCTGAACCGTCAGTTCACCGAACAGATCGAGATCGGAGACGCCGAGCTCGGCGCAACGCCCATCACCGGCGTGGTGGTTCTCGATGATCCGGACGCGGTTATCGCACGTCTTAGCTTGATGCTGCCCATAAGGTCGGTACGTTCGGAGCGGGGTCTGCTGCTTCTCAGGAAGTAGAGTCGAACGTAGGGCGGAGTTGACCATCCTCGCGCGTCGGGAATTTGTGGTCGCTGTCACGTCCGTCGTGGTGGTCCTAGGCATGGCCGGGGTCGCCCGGGCGGCCGCCCCGATCCGTTTCCAGGTCGAGCCCCAGGCCTATTCGGAGGCGCTGCTGGATATCGCCCAGCAGGCCAATGTCACCCTGATCGGCGCCGCGGCCTGCAGCGGAAGTTCCACCCGGCGCCTTGCGGGCTCTATGACCCTTGAGCAGGCGCTGGGCCAGCTCCTGGCCGACGCCCCCTGCGTCGCCAGGATCATCGCCCCCGGCGCGGTCGAGGTCGTGCGCTCGCAGCAGGCGGAGCCACCGCGGCCCGCGCCGCCCACCGTCGTCTCCGAGCTGCTGGTCACCGCCACCCGGCGGGTCCGCAACGCCCGCCAGCTGGCGGTCGCGGTGAGCGCGATCCCGCGCAGCCAGCTGCTCAATACAGGGGTCTCCGATGCGGGCGAGGCGGCCGGCCTGCTCGCCGGCGTACTCGCCACCAACCTCGGACCCGGCCGCAACAAGCTCCTGCTGCGCAGCCTCTCGGACAGCGCCTATACCGGCCGCGCGCGCTCGATCGTCGCCACCTACCTCGACGACCTGCCGGTGAACTACAACGCCCCCGATCCCGACCTGCGCCTGGTCGACGTCGAGCGGGTGGAGGTGGCGCGCGGCCCGCAGGGCGCGCTGTTCGGCGCGGGTTCGATCAGCGGGGTCTACCGGATCGTCTCGCGCAAGCCGGCCTTCGACCGGATCTCGGCCGAACTACGCGTCACTGGGGCGCTCACCAAGGTGGGGGCGGCCAGCCATGCGACCGAGGGCTACGTCAACCTCCCGGTATCGGGCGATTGGTTCGGGCTGCGGCTCTCAGGATACAACGAGGTCCAGGGCGGCTATCTCGACGACCTCGGCCAGCAGAGGAAGAACGTCGACCGCACCGAGCGTCGCGGCGCCCGGCTTGTGGCGCTTGTCCAGCCCGGGGAGGCCTGGACGGTGACGCTCACCGCGGCGGGCCAGCATCTACGCTCGGACGACACGCACTATACGACCCCGGGCCTGGGCCTGGAGCGGCGGGTGCGGATTCCGGAGCCCCACGTCAACGACATCGGTCTCCTCAGCGCCTCGGTGCGGCATTCCTGGAGCTGGGGAGAGCTCAACTCCTCGACCGGCTATGTGCGCCACGCCTACGGAAGCCTCTATGACGCCACGGCGCAGCAGCACCTCTACACATCTTTCGCCGAGACCTCGGCCTACTCGGAACGCAGCCGCACCGAGATGTTCGTCCAGGACTTCGTCATGACGTCGCGGGGGGCGCGGCGACTGGAATGGCTGATTGGCGCGTTCGGCTCCGACACCACGGTGAACGCACCCTCCGAATTCCTCGCCCAGGTTCGCAATTCGCCCAACGTGCCGGTCTACCTGGATCGGCGGCGCGACCACATCCGCGAGTTCGCCGCCTATGCGGAGGCGACCTACGAGCTTTCGCCCGGATGGACGCTGGCGGTCGGGGCGCGCGCTTTCAGCATCAACACCCGCACGACGTCGCATGTGGAATCCGAGCGCCAGCCGCCTCGCGACATCGATCGGGAATCCACTTTCACGGGGGTCTCACCGAAGGCATCCCTGCAGTGGAACTTCGCCGCCGGCAAGCTGCTCTACGCCGTGGTCTCCGAAGGGTATCGCGCCGGCGGCGTCAATTCCGGCGGCTCGCTGGCCCTGCCGACCCAGCGCGAGACCTTCGCGCCAGACCGGCTGGTGAACTACGAGGTGGGCCTGAAGATCGAGGCTCTGTCGCGGCGATTGCTGATCAACACCGCCCTCTCCTACGATTTCTGGAGGGACCTCCAGACGGACCAGTTCCGGCCTTCGGGAATCCCCTACACGACCAACGCGGGCGATGCGCGCATCCTGGGAGTGGAGACCGAGGTGACCTTCCGCGCCCCGTACGGATTTTCCGCCCAACTCAGCGGCAACCTGTCGCGGACGCGGACCCTGAACGCCAACCCCGACTTCCTCGCCAGACTGGTCGACGGCCTGGACGTGCCGGGTGGCATCACGCGGCTGGCCAATAGCCTGCCCGGCGCGCCTTCGATCTCCGGCGGCGCCTTGCTCAGCTATGAGCGGCAGGTGTTTGGAGATTGGACCATGAGGCTTGTGGGCCAGGCGACCTACGTCGGCTCGTCGCGGATCTCCTTTGACCAGATCACGCCGAAGACCACCGGCTATACCCGCGGCAAGCTCTCGGCGGAACTCAGCGGAGATGGCTTTGGCGTCCAGGTCTATGTGGTCAATCCGCTGAACGACTACGGCGACACCTTCGCCTTTGGAAATCCGTTCAATCCGCAGCGGACCCGCCAGATCACGCCCCTGCGTCCGGTTACCGTGGGCCTGACCCTGTCGGCGGCGATGTAAATTTTCTTCTCCATCGACCTGGGGGTGGAACCTTCCTGCGCCGTCTCATCCGCGACCTTCGACTTTCTCGCGAAATGACAGGTCGACAGTGTCGGCGCCGCTCCCCCGGCGCCGCGGTCAGATGTAGCGCGCGCCCGAGCGCGAGGCGCGCCACGTTTGGTTGAGCGCGGCCCTGACGAGGAGAGCGTCCAGGGCCGCGCCTCTCCGCCCCCCGGTGGTGGAGAGGCGGGGTCGATTTGGCCATGTCAGCCGGAAGTGCTAGTCTGCGCCCGTTGATCGCGCGTCGGCTCCTCTCCAGTCGCTGGCACGAGACCTACCGCCCCGGCCGGAGGACGTCACACCTCGGTCGGGGCATCTCGTTTCAAACCCCATCCTGGACCCGGCGGCGCAGCGCCCGCGCGAACCGATGGCCTCTGCCTCCTGATATCGCGGGCCTATGAGAAGCGGACGAAATTGATAGTGGACAGGCGGCCGCGGCGTTCCAACCTGACGGCGTCCACAACGGGGATCACCGGATGACAGAGTCCGCCGCCAAGCCGGCGCCGCCGCCGCGCAGCCTGCCCTCGCTTTCGCCCCTCAACCGGGCCTTCTGGACCGGGGGCGAGGCGGGCCAGCTGCTGATCCAGCGCTGCGACGCCTGCAGCACCTATGTCCATCCGCCGCGCGTGCGCTGTCCGCGTTGCCATGGGGCGGCCCTGGGCTATTCCCCGGTCTCGGGGCGTGGGCGGGTGGCGACCTTCACCGTCAACCGGCAGCAATGGGTCAAGGGTCTCAGCGAGCCGTTCGTATTCGCCGTGGTGGAGTTGGAGGAGCAGGCCGAACTCTACGTCTTCAGCAACATCGCCGGCTGCCCGGTGGACGACGTCGATGTCGGCCAGGCCGTCGAGGTGTTCTTCGAGCAGAACGAGGAAGTCTTCCTTCCGATGTTCCGGCCTGTGGAAGAGAGGGCTTGAGACAGGGCTACCCCGAGAAGCAGGTCTGCATCACCGGGGCGGGACAGTCCGACGTGGGCCGTCCCTCGCCGAAGGACGCCCTGGAGCTTACCGTCGAGGCCTGCGAGCGGGCCGTGGCCAGCGCCGGCCTAACCATGGCCGACATCGACGGCATCACCACCTATCCCGGGCCCCAGACCACCAAGGGCGACGGCATGTCGCCGGTGGGCGCGACGGAAGTCCTCCACAGCCTCGGCCTACAGCCTGTCTGGGTTGGCGCCTCCACCGAGGGCCACTACCAGATGGGGGCGATCTTCCAGGCCATCCAGGCGATCGCCACGGGCCTGTGCCGCCATGTGCTCGTGTTCCGAACCCTGGCCCAGGCCACGGCCCGCACGGCGGCGTCGGACGCGGCGATCCTGGGCGGCGGCAGGAGCAAGGCCGCCCGCGTGCTCGGCGGCTATTCGTGGAGCCTGCCGTACAACGCGCTCTCGGGGGCGAATCTCCACGCCCTCTACGCCACGGCCTATTTCAAGAAGTATGGCGCTCGCTCCGAACAGCTTGGGGCGATCGCCGTGAACAGCCGCCGTATGGCCGCCGGCAACCCCAACGCCATATATCGTAAGCCGATCACCATTGACGATTACATGGCCTCGCGAGTGATCTCCTCGCCACTGCGGCTCTACGATTGTGACACCCACATCGATGGCTCCACCGCGATCCTCTTCTCCCATCGCGACGTCGCGCGTGACCTCAGACAGTCACCCATCGGGATTGAGGCCATGGGCATGGCCTATGGCGGCGTCGGCGTCGGGATCCACACCGGCGACTTCACCAGCCTGCCGGCGACGCGGGCCGGCGACATGCTGTGGTCGCGCACCGACCTGAAGCCCAGGGACGTGGATGTCGCCCAGATCTACGACGGCTTCTCGATCCTGACCCTGCTGTGGCTGGAGGCCCTGGGTTTCTGCGGGCGCGGCGAGGCGGCGGCCTTCGTCGAGGGCGGCTCGCGCATCGGGCTGGACGGCGAGCTGCCTATGAACACCGGCGGCGGCCAGCTCTCAGCGGGGCGCTTCCATGGCTACGGCCACACCTATGAGGCCTGCGTCCAGCTGTGGGGGCTGGGCGGTGAGCGCCAGGTCCAGGACGCCAAGGTCTGCGCCGTCTGCAACGGGGCCTTCGGCTATGGCGCACTGCTGCTCAGGACAGAGTAGTGACGCCGGTGATATCGCACAAATATCGCATCCGGACGAAAATGGTCATGGACAAGCC
>CANJKG010000154.1 GCA_947474775.1 Caulobacteraceae bacterium
AATGTCCCCTACGACGAGGTCTTCGAGCTGGAGGACATAAACGCCGAGTTCCCCACCGCCGACGTGGCCTTCGTGATCGGCGCCAACGACGTCACCAATCCGGCCGCCAAGACCGATCCCACCTCCGCCATCTACGGCATGCCGATCCTCGACGTGGAGCGGGCGCGCACGGTGCTGTTCGTCAAGCGCGGCATGGGCTCGGGCTACGCCGGCGTGGAGAACGAGCTGTTCTTCCGCGACAACACCATGATGCTGTTCGCCGACGCCAAGAAGATGGTCGAGGGCATCATCAAGGCCCTCTGAGCGGCGGCAGGCCTGGCTCATGACACCCTGCGGGACATTCATAGACGTGGGCGGCCGCAGACTGCGGACGGTGGTCGCCGGCCCGCCCGGCGTCCAGCCGCTTGTGGTGCTGATCCACGGCTCATTCGGCTCGGCCAGCGACTGGGCGGTGGTGCAGGACGGGCTGGCGGCGCTGGGTCTACGCAGCCTGGCCTACGACCGCGCCGGCATGGGTTATTCCGACCCCGGGCCCAAGCCCCGCGATGGCGACGCCGTACTGGCCGACCTGGCCATCCTGCTGGAGACACTGGGCGAGGCCGGGCCGCTGGTGCTGGCGGGCCACTCCATGGCGGGCCTGTTCGTGCGCCAGCTTGCGCTGGCCTGGCCGCAGCGCGTGCGCGGCGTGGTGTTCGTCGATGCGGTCGCGCCGGACCTGATCGATCGGCCTGACGGCAAGGTCGGGGTGCGGGCCTATGCGCGGTCCCTGCGCTGGGTGGAGGGCCTGGCGGCGCTGGGGCTGATGCGGCCAGCCGCCGCCCTGATCGGCGACCGCATCGGCCTGCCGGCGCCGGCGTCGCGCGACAAGCGGCGGACCTTCGGCCTGGCGGCGCATGCGCAGGCCTCGGCCGAGGAGGTGGAGGCCTGGCCGGCCACCGCCGCCCAGGCCTGCGGCGACTGCCCGCCAGAGCTGCCGGTAGCGGTGGTCATCGCCGGCGCGGGGCGCGTGGTCCCCCGCAAGGGCCAGGACGCCCTGGCGCGGGCCTCCCGTCACGGCCATGTGGAGGTGGTCGGCGGAGCCCGCCACGCCGACGTGCTGGGCCGGCGACACGCCCAGGCGGTGGTGCGCGGCGTGGAGCATGTGCTGCGGGCCGCTGTCGCGGCCGCGACCGGCTGATATCATCCCAGTGGAAGTCCGGCGTCTAGACCGGCGGGAGGGACCATGAGCGCGGCCGAAAACGCCATGCATCCGTATCGCCATGCCGCGGAGCACCCCGACCGGCTGGCCCTGGTCATGGCCGACACCGGCGAGACCCTCACCTATGCGCAACTTGAAGCCGCCTCGAACCGCGCCGCGCAGCTTTTCCGGGCCCACGGCCTGAAGCCCGGCGACGTGATCGCCATCATGCTCCGCAACGGCCCGGCCTATCCGACAGCCTACTGGGGCGCGCAACGGGCCGGCCTGATGCTGACGCCGATCTCCACCCACCTGCGGGCGGACGAGGCGGCGCACATCATCAACGACTGCGGCGCGCGGCTGGTCCTGCTGGACCCCGGCGTCGGCGAGACCGCGGCGGCGCTCGCCGCCGACCATGCGCGCCTGACGCCGGCCGTGGAGCGGGTCTACGCCATCGCCGACCTGCCGGGCGCGGAAGGCTGGGAAGCGGCGCTCGCCGGCATGCAAGCCGAGCGCATCGCCGACGAGATATCCGGTTACTACCTCGTCTACTCCAGCGGCACGACCGGGCGGCCGAAGGGCGTCGTCCTGCCCTTCACGCCGGGGCCGATCGACGTGGAGACCGAGCGGGAGCGTAACTCCCGCCTGCGCCTGGCGGAGTTCGGGGCCCTGGTCACCTTCAGCGCCGCGCCCATGTACCACGCCGCGCCCCTGGCCCACATGATGATGACCCACCGGGCCGGCGGGACCTCGGTGTTCCTGACGCGGTTCGACCCCGTCGCGGCCCTGAAGGCGATCGCGGCCTGGCGCGTGAATGTGGCCAGCATGGTGCCGACCATGTTCATCCGGCTGCTGGCGCTGCCAGAGGCCGAGCGCCGGGCCCACGACCTGTCGTCGCTTCGCTGCGTCATGCACGCGGCGGCGCCGTGTCCGGTGGAGGTGAAGCGCCGGATGATGGCATGGCTTGGGCCCATCCTCTACGAGTCCTACTCGGGGTCGGAGGCCAACGGCCGCTGCTCCATCACACCGCAGGAATGGCTGAGGAAGCCCGGCTCGGTGGGCCGCGCCACCTGGGGGGCGCTGCACATCTGCGACGAGGCGGGCGAGGAGCTGCCGGCCGGCGAGAGCGGGCTGATCTATTTCGAGGGCCCAAAGCCCGCCGAGTACCGCAACGATCCGGAGAAGACCGCCCGCAGCCGCCATCCGCGCCATCCCACCTGGTCGACGTTGGGCGACATCGGTTTCGTGGACCAGGACGGCTACCTGTTCCTGAACGACCGCAAGGATTTCATGATCGTCTCCGGCGGGGTGAACATCTATCCGCAGGCGGTTGAGGACGTGCTGATCCAGCACCCGAAGGTCGCCGACGTCGCGGTGATCGGGGCGCCGAACCCCATGTTTGGCGAGGAGGTGAAGGCGGTCGTGCAGCCCCATGTCTGGGCCGACGCCGGCGAAGCCCTGGCGGCTGAGCTGATCGACTTCTGCAGGACCCGCGTCTCGGACGTGAGTCGGCCGCGCTCGGTGGATTTCGTCGAGGCCCTGCCCCGCCTGCCCACCGGCAAGCTGGCCAAGCATGAGGTCAGGCGCCGCTATTGGCCCCAGGCTGCGGCGCCCGCCGCGGCGGTCACGGCGGGGTGTTAGCCCGGCTCGCGGTCGATCAGGCCGGCGGCGGCGGCCAGCCGATCGGCGACCAGCGCGCGGACCTCCACCCCGGCCACGGGGGACAGCAGCGGGCAGGACACATCTTCGCCCTCGACGAGCGCGGGCAGGCCTGGACGCGCAGCCGCCGGCATCGCCTGCAGCCCCTCGCGCCGGCCCCTGGGGAGGCGGCCTGCGAGGCCGGCCAGGGCGCGGACCTCCACAGGGCGCGTGGCCGCGATTTCGAAGCGACCGTCCCAGACACCAACCTCGCCTGCCGCCAGCGAGAGCGTCGCCAGGCCGCCGCGCGCGGCCTCGCCGGCCTCGCGCATGAAAATCGCCTGGGCGGCGTCGGCCTCGATCCGCGCGCCCGCCAGGGACAGGGTGACCGCCGCTTCGCCCCGCAGTCGTTCGGCCGCCCGCTCCAGGCTGGCGGAGGCGGGCCGCCGCGTCCCGCCGCCCACGCAGACGCAGGCCAGGGCCAGGAAGCGCCGCAGGTCAGCAGGCGGCGCCTTCGCCAGCGTCCGCCGGCCGATGGACAGGACGCCGCCGGCCTGGGCGGCGCAGTGGTCGGACAGGTGCGTCGGTGGGTCGGCGGCGGCGTCCGGCGCACCGGGCTTGGCGGCCTGTCGCGCCCGTGAGCGGGCGTAGCGCAGGTCCTCATTGGCCGGATCGTCGATCCAGGTCTCGCCCCGGGCGCCCAGCCATTCGCGGAGATCGGCCCGGCGGACGTCCAGCAGCGGGCGCAGCAGGAACACCCCGCGACCCTGCGGCCAGGCCGGCGAGGGCGCCCACTCGCGTGGATCGGGCGTGGTGGAGCCGCCGGCGCGCATGAGCGCCGCCTCCATCCGGTCATCGGCGGTGTGGCCCATCAGGGTCACCCGGGCCCCGGCCTCGCGCGCGGCTTCAGCCAGGATCGCGTGGCGGGCCGCGCGGGCGGCGGCAGGCAGGCCCGTGGCCGGCTTCGGCCCTTCCCAGGTCAGCGCCCGGAAGCCGACACCCAGGCGCCGGGCTGTTGCCCCGCAGGCGTGGGTCCAGTCGGCGCTGGCCGCCTGCAGCCGGTGATCCACGGTCAGGGCGACGACCTCGCGCCGGGCCCGCCGCGCCCAGGCGGCGGTCATCAGCAGCAGGGCCAGGGAATCGCCGCCGCCGGAGAAGGCGACCGCCAGGGGCCTCGAGGCCCCTGGCGCCAAACGCCTATCGAGGATGGCGTGGACCGCGCCCAGTGCCTGATCGCTTCGGGTCGAACCGTGAATCAGGCTCCGCACCTTGGATCCAGAGCAGGATTCACGGCTCAGATGAGTCCATCGGAGCCGATCCTGCTCTAGGCGCACTTGGCCTGGGTTCGGACCTGCGCCGCGCGGCCGGCCACGGCGGCCGGGGCCTTGGGGTAGCGGCGCTTGAACTCGCCGAGCGCCGCGCAGGCGTCGGTTGGCTTCTTCAGGGTGTTCAGCGACTTCGCCAGCTCCACCACAGCGTCAGGCGCCCAGGCGGTCTGCGGCCAGCCGCGGATCGCGCTGAGGTAGGCGCTGGCCGCCTCGGCGTTGGCGTTGCGCACGGTGAGCGTCTTGCCCAGCCAGTACTGCGCCTCCGGCGTCCTGGCGTCGTCGGGATAGTCGGCCACGAAGTCGGCGAAGGCGGCCTGGGCCTCGTCGTACTGGCCGCTCATCATCAGCTGCCGGGCGCGGGTGAAGAGCTCCGCGGCCCCGGTCCCGGCCGGGCTTGCCGCGGGGCCGATGGCCTCGGGTGGCGCGGCCTGGGCCTGCTCCTGGGCGGCGAGACGGTCGGACAGGGCCTTCACCTGGCTCTGCAGGTCGGTGTTGGTCCGGCGGGCCTGGTCCAGCTGGTAGGTGACGGTCTCCAGCGAGCCGTTCAGCCTGGTGAGCGTCTGCTCCAGGTCGGAGAGCTTGACGGCGAGCTCGCCCATCCGCGCGTCGGTGTCGGCCGGCTGCACCACCACGGGCTTGCCGGTGTCGCGCAGCTGGAAGACGATCGAGCGCAGTTCCCGGACCACCTTCTCCATCTTATCGAGCCGCTTGCCGTCGCGGGCGCTCAAGGGATCGGGCGGCTCCATGGGCGTCTGCGCCGAGGCTGCGCTCGCGGCCATCAGGGCGGCGAGCGCGACGCCAAGCGCCAGGCGGGGCAGTCTGAAGCGAAAGCGCGGCATGAGCGGGATCATGCCGCGCCTGGACGGCTGAAATAGGGCGCGCCCATCTTCAGCCAGTCGGATCACTGAGCGCCGCTGAGGATCGACGTGCGGGCGTTGCGGTTGCGCTGCCAGGCTTCCTCGCCCGTGCCCGCATCGATGGGCTGCTCCTTGCCATAGGAGATGGTCGAAATGCGATCCGAGGTCACGCCCTGGGCGACCAGGAAGTCGCGCACGGAGTTGGCGCGGCGGGCGGCGAGCGCCAGGTTGTACTCGCGGGTGCCGCGCTCGTCGGCGTTGCCTTCGATGCGGACGGTCACGCCCGGATAGCGGCGCAGCCACCCGGCCTGGGCGTCCAGCACCGGGCTGGCGTCGGCGCGGATGCTGTACTGATCGGTGTCGAAATAGACCCGGTCGCCGACGTTGACGATGAAGTCCTGCTGCGAGCCGGGCAGGATCGACTGCGATACGGCCGGCGGCGGGGCGACCGGTTGCTGCGGCGGCGCCTGCGGCTGGGTCACCGCCGGCGGCGGTCCGGCCACGGGCGGCGGGGCCTTCTTTGCGCAGGCCGCCATCGACAGGGCGGCGGCGGCGGCGATGGCCAGGCGGATGGCGATCCGGCCGTTGAGTCTGATCAACATTGTCGGCGTCTCCCTAGAATTTCCCGGCGCGGCGCGCCGAACACAAAGTCATACGTGACGGACTGTCTGGCAAGTCTAGTTAAGTAATGGCGACCAGGCGGGGTCGGAGCCGCCGCCAGGATAGGGAACAGGCTGCAGCACCCGGCCGGTCACGTCCACCGACCATAGCTGCGACTGGCCGCCGGCGGTCTCCCGCGAGAACATCAGCACCCGGCCGTTGGGCGCCCAGGTGGGACCTTCGTCGAGGTAGCTGGTGGTCAGGATGCGCTCGTCGCCGCCGTCGGCCCGCATGACGCCGATGTGGAACTCGCCGCCGGTCTGTTTGGTGAAGGCGATGAACTCTCCCGTCGGGCTCCACACCGGGGTGGTGTAGCGGCCGCCCTCACCGAAGGTGATCCGGCGCTGGTTCGATCCGTCCGACCCCATCACATAGAGCTGAGGGCTGCCGCTGCGGTCGGAGTTGAAGACGATGCTGGCGCCGTCCGGCGAGAAGGACGGCGAGGTGTCGATGGACGGGTCGGAGGTGAGCCTGGAGGAGCTGCGGCTCTTGAGGTTCATCACGAAGATGTCGCTGTTGCCGCCGCGGGCCACCGAGAACGCCACCCGCCCGCCGTCCGGCGAGAACCGGGGCGCGAACACCATGCCCTCGAAATTGCCCAGGCTTTCACGCCGGCCGCTCTCCAGGTTGTAGAGATAGATGGTGGAGCCGTTGGGCCTGAGCGACATGTAGGTGATCTCCTGGCTGGTGGAGGAGAACCTGGGGGTCATGACCATGGTGGACCCGTCGGTCAGGTAGCTGGGATTGACCCCGTCCTGGTCCATGATCGTCAGGCGCTTGGTGCGCTTGTCGCGGCTGCCGCTCTCGGCCACGAACACCACGCGGGTGTCGAAATAGCCCTTCTCGCCGGTCAGCCGCTCATAGACCGCGTCGGAGATCTTGTGGGCGATGCGCCGCCAGTTCTCGGGGCTGGCGGTGAAGGTCAGGCCGAGAAGCTGGTTCTCGGCGAACACGTCCCACAGGCGGAAATCCACCCGCAGCCGGCCGCCTTCGTTGGTCACCACCCCGTTGACCAGGGCCTGGGCGTTGATCTGCTTCCAGTCGGGGAAACGCGGGATGTCGGCGGTGTTCAGGTCCTTCTCGATGAAGCTGGCCGGCTCCAGCGGCCGGAACAGGCCCGAGCGCTGGAGATTGGCCATGATCACGCCGGAGATGTCGGCCCCCACCTGGCCGCCGCCGAACGCCGGCACCGCGATGGGCAGGGGCTGGACGTCGCCCCGGTTGACGTTGACCTCGATCTCGGCGCGGGCGGGCGGGGCGAGCACGCCGGTCATGAAGATCGCCATCAGCGCGACCAGCAGGGTGTGCAACCGCATGAGGGATCTCCGATACAGGAAGAGGCTCATGAACAGGCCTCGCGTGCGTTGAAACTCAGAGAAATGGGGGGGCCGTAGTAGTCGGTGGGCAGTCCGCGGAAGGGCGCCGCGGCGTAGACAGCGCGTACGGCCCGCTCGGCGGCCGCCTGGGCGACCGGCAGGTTGGCGCTCAATATCTCCGGCGTCACCTTACCGGACACCTGACCGTTGAGGCCGAGCCTGAACCTCACCGTTATCTTCACGTCACGGCCGCCTTCCACCGCGCAGTTGGGGTTCCAGTAACGCTGGATCGCTTCGGCCATGCCGCTCACGGCCGCGGCCGCCTGGCCCGAGCCAAGGTCGGGGCGCGCCTGGAGGGCCGTCTCCGGCCGCGAGGCCCCTCTTGCGGCGGAGGACGGGCGCGGCGGCTGGGATCGGGTGGATTTCGACAGGCTGGCGGCGAGGCTGTCGAAGTCGAGGCCCTTCTCGACCTTCGGCGTCGGCTGCGCCTTGGCTGGGGCGATCTTCTCCACGGGCTTTGCGGTCTTCACGGGCGGTGTCGGCGCCGGCTGGGCCTTGGGCGGCGGTGGGGGCGTGACCTCCGGCGGCGCCTCGGGGACCGGGTCTTCGGTCTGGGCGGTCTGGACCTCGGGCGCCTGCTCGGCGGCCCGCAGGTCGGTGGCCGGGGCATTGGTCACGATGTTCACCGGCACCACGGCGCCCACCTTCAGGTCGCGCGCGCCCCAGGACACCATGGTCAGCGCCACCAGCAGGCCGTGCAGCACGAAGGAGCCGCCCATGGCCCGCGAGAACGGGGCGCGGAACATGGGCGGGTCGGCGGTCACGGGGCCGGCGCCTCCGGTCCGAAGTCTGGCGGGGACTGCGTGTCCGCCTGCGCGCCCGACGAGGGTCCGCCTGTGTCGGTGATCAGGTTGAGCGTGGTGAAGCCCGAGGTGGAGAGCGAGGCCATCACCCGGGCGACCACCTCATAGGAGGCCTTGCCGTCGGCGCGCACATAGATCGGGCGGGTGTTGTCGGGCCCGGCGACAGCCTTCAGCCTGGGCGCGAGACCGGCGAACTCGACCTGGTCCTCCTGCACGAAGATCGAGCCGTCGGCGCGGATGGAGACGGTGAGCGGCTCGGTCTGGTCCTGCATGGCGCCGGCCTCGGTCTTGGGCAGCTCCACCGGAACGCCGACGGTGAGCAGGGGCGCCGAGATCATGAAGATGATCAGCAGCACCAGCATCACGTCCACC
>CANJKG010000155.1 GCA_947474775.1 Caulobacteraceae bacterium
GGTCACGAAGACCTCGCCGTGCTGATAGGGGCTCATCGTCCCCGGATCCACGTTGAGATACGGGTCAAGCTTGCGCAGGCGGACCTTGTAGCCCCGAGCCTGCAAAAGCGCGCCGAGCGCCGCCGACGCGAGACCTTTGCCAAGGGAAGAGACCACGCCGCCGGTGATGAAAATGTACCGGGCCATGGACACCCAGGTTAGCAGCGATTCGGCGAGCGTCGCCCAGCCTCTCTCAATCGGTCCACCGCTTACTTTGCGGGCGGCGTGGCCGGCGCCGGCTGGGCGCCTTCCAGGAACGGGTTGCGGACCTCCGGGGTCGGGGCCTGGAAGGGCGCGGGCGCGCTGGGAGCCTGGGACCCAGCAGGCGGTTGCGCGGGCGGCTGATTGAGCGTGCGCGGGTCGATCGCGTCGATCTTCAGGCGGTCCACCACCGATGATGCGCCGCGTTGTTGTCCCGAAAGCACCGTCAAAAGCAGGCTGAGCACGAAGAAGGTGATCCCCAGGATCCAGGTCGTCCGGGTGAGCAGGTCGCCGGCGCCGCGCGCGGTCATGAAGCCCGAGGGACCGCCGCCCATCCCAAGCGCGCCGCCTTCCGAACGCTGGAGCAGCACCACGCCCACCAGGGCCAGGCTGACGAGGATTTCGAACCCGAGCAGGATATTGAGCAGCATGAGGCGAGACGATCCGGCGTTTCGGGGACGTTCCCGAATTGAAGCGCGCGCTCTATCACCGAGCACGCCCGAACGCCATAGCTAGGGCGTCGCAGTCCCCACCGCCAGTTGGTCGCCTCCAACGATGATGGTTTGCGGGAAATGGCTGCAGGTCCGGGCGCCTTTGCAACACATCAGGACAGAATGACGCTCACCGTGTTTTCACGCTTGCCAGAAAAATAGGTACCGATTAGCATACCAATCACGGCCGTGCGTCGGAGTATTGGCCGAAAAGCCACTAAATTAGGCGGCGGAATACCGCCAGGTCGAGGAAACGAACATGAAGCGATCCACCTTCATGAGTAGTGCGTTCGCGCTCGCCGCCGCCTTCGCAGGCGAGGCGGCCGCGCAGTCAAGCGCGAGCACCATGATCGATGAGGTGGTCGTGACCGCCCGGCGGACGGAGGAGTCGGCCCAGACCGTGCCGATCTCACTCACCGCCGTCAGCGCCGACGCGATGCGGCGCAACAATGTGCAGAGCCTCGTGGATATCCAGCGACTGGCCCCCGGCCTGACGATCTCCTCCGGCTCGGGCGGCGCCGCGGTGGCCGCGTTCGCCATCCGGGGTCAGACCCCCGCGGACAACCTGCTTACCGTCGATCCCGCGGTCGGCGTCTATGTCGACGAAATCCTGATCCCGCGCGGCGTGGGCCTCCGACCCGCCCAGTTCGACCTGCAGTCCGTGCAGGTGCTGTCCGGCCCTCAGGGCACCTTGTTCGGCAAGAACACCACTGGCGGCGCCATCCTGCTCACCACCGCCCGTCCCAGCGAGGAGTTGGGCGGCTTCGTGGACATCCAGCTCACCGACTATGAGGGACGACGCCTCTCCGCGGCGGTGAACCTGCCGATCATCGAGGACAAGCTCCTCGCGCGACTGGCCGTCAACAGTGTGTCGCGGGCGGGCTTCGGTCATGACGCCCGTGGCCAGGCCACCAACGACGAGGGCGTCGAGGCGATTCGCGCCTCGGTGATCTGGCGACCGGCGGAAGATGTGGAGGTGTACGCCAGCGTCGATGACACCCGCGTCCGCGCCCATCCGCAAAACGTCAAGCTCACCTATGTTAGCGGTTGCACAGGCCCAAACCAGTGCTCCGGCTTGCCGCTCCCCTCGAATCTGGGCGGCCCGCTCCCGCGCTATGACGCGAACGGCGCCCTGATTCCCGGGACCTACGGCTTCGGCCTGTCGTCGACGGTCTTCAGCGAGGTCGCCGCCGAACTCGGGCTGGCGCTGACGCCGGCGAACCTGACCCTTGCCCAGAACTTGCTGTCCACCTTCCTCGTCGGTGGCCCCAACGACCCCGGCTACTATGACAGCGCCAATCCGCTGCTGAATTCCTACGACAACTTCAACGGCCGGGGCGGCACCGTCCAGGTGAACGTTGACAAGCTGGGCCACACCTTCCGCTCGATCACCGGCTACCGGAAGGTGATCCGAGACGCGATCACGCCCTATTCGCCGTTCCGGCCGCCGGGTCCGATCCAGACAATCACCCATCCGAACGGCACGGTGACGAGCAAGTTCACCGCCATCGGCGGCTACTTCGACACCAACTCCCACAGCTTCACGCAGGAATTCCAGATCCAGAAGCAGGATTCCGACTTCCTGGACTATACTCTGGGGGCCTTCTACCAGGACGAGAAGGGCAACGATGGCGGTCCCTCGCAACAGGCGGTCGCCCTGTCGCCCGCGGCGGTTCCGGTGATCAACGACGCCGACGTCACCAATCGAAGCATGTCGGCCTACGCCCAGGCGATCTACCATGTAACCCCGGAGATCAGGCTCACGGGTGGCCTGCGCCACACCCGCGACAAGAAGGGGATCACCGCCCACAACGGCGCCGGGGTCGGCGCGCCTTTCGCCAGGGGGGTAATCAACGCGGTCACCAATCCCGCCCTGCTGGACCAGGCCAACGCCGCCCTGCTGAATCCGGGGGAGAACTGCACCCTCGATCCCAGCATCCTGCCGGCGGGCTCCCAGCCGTATCTCACCGTGATCCGCCCGGCGGGCACGCGGGCCTTCTACTCCCGAGACTACAGCGTCTGCACGGTGAGCCGGTCGGCGAAATTCACGTCCACGAACTGGCTGGTGGGCCTGGACTGGCGGCCATCCGAAGACCTCATGATCTACGCCAAGCTCAGCACCGGCTATAAGGGCGGCGGCTTCAACCTGCGGGTGACCAACTCGGCCGCCCTCCAGCCGTTCCAGCCGGAGACGACCCTGGAGTACGAGGGCGGCTTCAAAGCCGACTGGCTGGACGGACGCCTGCGGACCAACCTGTCGGCCTACTACACCAAGTACGACGACATCCAGCGCAACCAGATCGTGTCCCGGGTTGTGAACGGCGCGGTCGGCACCGCCACCATCTACGCCAACGCCGCCAAGGCCCACGTCTATGGCGCCGAGGCCATGGTGATCGCCAAGCCGATCGCCGAGCTCACGCTCACGGCCGGCGGCGCCTACACAAAGGGCGCGTACGACAGTTACCGCGTCCCGGCCGGCGTCGATCCGGTGACCGGGGCGCCCGTCTCCTTCAACGACCTGTCGTTCTACGCCTTCCCGTTCCCCACCAATACGGTTGTGCCGCGCTGGCACTACAACCTTAACGCGGCCTATGACATAGCGACGACCTGGGGCGAGGCGTCGCTCAACGTCAACTGGTCCTGGCAATCGGCCCAGCCTTACCACCCCTTCCCGTCGCGCGACTCCACGCGGATCGGAGCCTACGGCCTGCTGAACACCCAGGCGGCCCTGCATGTGGATGCCTGGGACGTCGATCTCAGCGTCTTCGTCCGCAACGCGCTCAACAAGAAATACCTGAACGGCTCGATCATCCTGGACACCAGCTTCGGCTACAACGTCGGCTTCACGGGCGAACCCCGGGTGGTCGGCCTCGGCGTCCGCAAGACCTTCGGCGGCGGCTGACGTCGTCTGGACGGCCTAACCCACCGGGTCCTTTGGCCCGGTGGGGCTAGCCGGCCGGCTGCATGCGAATCTTGCGGTTGTACCAGGAGCGGAGCTCACCTGGCCTCGGCTTCATGCGAATGTAGGCCCTGCTGGCGCTGTAGTGCTTCTGGGTCGCACTGGGCACGGCCCCGCGATCCATTCTGAAGGCGGCGTACTTGGCCGTTAGCGCTTCCTCGAAGCAAGCCTGCTGGGCTTGGTCCTCCACGAACTCCGCCAAGCAGTTGGCGATCACCGCCCTCAGGTCCACCCAGGCCTCGCCCTCCTCGACGATGCAGCACACCCGCGGATCGCGGCGGATATGCGCCGCCTTCGGCGACTTGGCGCCCGTGCGGATCCAGAACGCCCCGTCCATCCAGACGTACCAGAGCGGCGTCATGAACGGCTCACCCAACTTGCGCAGGGTCGACACGATCAAGGTGTGGCCCTTGCCGAGGAACTCGTCGATCTCGTCTTCGGTCAGCCTGACGCCCATGAGCGGATCCTTAAATGTCGGGGGCGTCTACAGCGCGCGGATGATCCCCAGGAAATCGTCGGCTTTCAGCGACGCGCCGCCGACCAGGGCGCCGCCCACTTCCGCCGCATGCAGGATCTCGGCGGCGTTGCCGGGCTTCACCGACCCGCCGTAGAGGATCGGCGGCGCCGCGCCCTCCGCCCCGAACATCTCCGTCAGGGTCGCCCGGATGGCCCGGTGGACCTCCTCGATCTGCGGCGTAGTGGGGGTGAGCCCGGTGCCGATCGCCCAGACCGGCTCATAGGCCACCGCGAAGGCCTTGCCCGCCAACTCCGCCGGCAGCGAGCCCCTCACCTGCCCCGTCACCACGGCCAGCGCCTTGCCCGCCTCGCGCTCCGCAAGCGTCTCGCCCACGCAGACGATGGGCTCCAGGCCCGCCCGCAGCGCGGCCAGAGTCTTGGCCGCCACCAGCACGTCCGTCTCTCTGTGCCCGGCGCGGCGCTCGGAGTGCCCCAGGATCACCAGCTTCGCTCCGGCGTCGGCCAACTGCTCGGCCGCCACGTCGCCGGTGAAGGCGCCTGACGCTTCCGCATGGCAGTCCTGGCCGCCGACCAGGACGGGGGTCCCCTTCAGCTGCCAGTTCATCTGCGCGATCAGGGTCGCCGGCGGACAGATCGCCACCCGCGCGGCGCTCCCGCCCACACCGTCCGCCACGGCCTTGGCCTCGGCGAGGGACGCGGCGGTCCCGTTCATCTTCCAGTTTCCGGCGATCAGGGGCGTCGGAGCGGTCATTTGGCCTCGCTACGGTTTCCTGGGGCGGTTAAGCCAAGCGAAGCCGTCTGTCACGCGCTTGCGGGGATCAAGCCCCCTCCACTATACCGGCCATCACCTTCGCTCCCGGAAAGGGAATTGATGCTCGCCGCTACCCGACGCTTCGCCAAATCATGGGTCGCTGGGATCCTGATCGGCCTCCTGATCATCAGCTTCGCCGTATTCGGGATCAATGATGTGTTCCGCGGGAACGTTGGCGATTCGGTCATCAAGGCCGGCGACCGGTCCATCGGCTCGCCCGACTTCAAGCGCGAGTTCGACAACTACAAGAATCGTGTCGAGCAGGAGAGCGGCCAGGCTATCTCGCTCGACCTCGCGGTCCAGAACGGACTCGACCGCCAGGTGCTGGAAGGCGTCGCCACCCGCGAGGCCTTCGCCGAGGCCCTGTTGAAAGCCGGCCTGCGCCCTTCCGACGCCCTCGTGGTGTCGCAGCTCAGCAAGATCCCGGCCTTCTTCGACCAGGTCTCCGGACGCTTCGACAAGGATGTCTACGCCCAGAAGCTCGCGGAGGGCGGCCTCACGCCCACCAAGTTCGACCAGGTGATCCGCGACGAGCTGGCCCAGGAGCAGTGGGCCACCGGCGTCCTCAACGGCCTGCGCGTGCCGCGCGCCTATTCCGCCCTGGGCGCGCTCTACGCCACCGAGAGCCGCGACATCGCCTACTTCCGGGTCGGCCCCGGCGACGTGGTGCAGCCGCAGCCTCCCACCGACGCCCAGCTCACCGCCTTCATGAAGGAGAACGCGGCCCAGCTGATGAGGCCGGAGTTCCGCATCCTCACTGTGGTCCGCTTCAGCCCCGCCGACCTGGGCGCCAGCCTGCCGGTGGACGAGGCCGAGCTGAAGAAGCGCTACGATTTCCGCAAGGACACTATCTCCTCTCCCGAGACCCGCACCGTCGTGCAGATACCGGTCAAGGATCAGGCCATGGCCCAGCAGGTCGGCACGCGCCTGTCACGCGGCGAATCGCCGGCGGTCGTCGCCAAGAGCGTCGGCGTCGACGCCATCGTCTATGCCGACAAACCGCAGTCCGCGATCGCCGACCGCAAGGTCGCCCAGGCCGCCTTCACCATGAAGGCGGGCCAGATCGCACCCGTGCGTGGCGACCTCGGCGTGGCCATCGTCCAGGTCACTTCCGTCAAGCCCGGCCACGCGGTCACCTTCGAGGAGGCCCGTCCGCAACTGGAGGCGGAGCTGCGCAAGGACGCCGCGGCCGAGAAGGTCTACGCCCTGACCCAGGTCTATGACGACGCCCACCAGGCCGGCTCGAACCTCGCCGAGGCGGCCCAGAAGGCCGGCGTGCCCGCCGTCACCATCGGCCCGGTGTCCAAGTCCGGCCAGGACCAGCAGGCCCGGCCAGTTCCCGGCCTGAACGCCAAGGTGATGGAGACCGCCTTCGGCCTGCCCGCCGGTGGCGAGAGCGACTTGCAGGACGCTGGCGACGGCGAGTACTACGCCGTCCGCGTCGAGCGGATCGTCCCGCCCGCGACCCCGCCGCTCGCCGAGATTCGGAGCCAGCTCACCCGCGTCTGGATGATGCGCGAGCTTTCCCAGCGGATGACGAAGGTCGCCACCGACCTGCAGAACCGCATCAAGAAGGGCGAGAGCGTCAACGCCGCCGCGGCGTCGATCTACGGACAGCCCGTGCGGGCGACGGGGCTCAGCCGTCAGGCCGCCGCCGGCAATACCGCCCTGTCGCGGGACCTGCTGGCGAAGCTGTTCGCCGCCAACAACGGCGACGTCCTGATCGCCGACGACGTGCAGTTCGGCCTGCTGGTGGCCAAGCTGGAGGCCATCCGCGCAGCCGACGGCCCGCAGCTGGCGCAGATGACCGAGGCGGCCCGGCCGCAGATCTCGCTCGCCCTGTTTCGCGAAATGAACGAGGCGGCCCACCGCGCCGCGCGCGACAAGCTGAAGGTCCGCATCGATCCGAACCGCGCCCGCATGGCGCTCGGCCTCGATCCCCTGCCCACCCCCGGCCAGGCGGAGAAGAAGAAGTGATCATCGAGCCGTCGTTCTCGGCATTCCAGCCGACCTACGATGGCGGCGCGCCCCAACTCGTCTGGACCCGGCTGATTGACGACCTGGAAACCCCGGTCTCGGCCTATCTGAAGATCGGCCACGGCCGGCCCTACGCCTTCCTGTTCGAATCCGTGGAGGGCGGCGCCTGGCGTGGGCGATATTCGATCATCACCTTGAATCCCGAGCTGGTGTGGCGCTGCCGCGGCGACCAGGCCGAGGTCGCCGAGGGCGAGGCCATCGCCGCGGACCGCTTCAGCCCGCAGCCCGGCGGCGCGCTCGACAGCCTGCGCGACCTTGTGGCTGCCTCCCGCATCGACCTGCCGCCCGGCCTGCCGCCCATGGCCGCCGGGGTCTTCGGGGTGATCGGCTACGACATGATCCGCCTGGCCGAGCGCCTGCCGGATATCAATCCCGACCCGCTCGACCTGCCCGACGGGGTGATGACCCGGCCCTCGATCGTGGCGGTGTTCGACGCCATCGCCCAGGAGATCATCCTGGTCACGCCCGTACGCCCAGGCGCGGCCACCGCCCAGGCCGCCTATGACGACGCCAAGGCCCGCCTGGCCGCCGTCGTGGCCGACCTGCGCAAACCCACGCCCGCCCTGACGGGCGATGGCCTCCCGGAGCCCGACGCCTTCACCACCCCGGTCTCGCGAGAGGACTATCGGGCCATCGTCGCCCGGGCCAAGGACTACATCCGCGCCGGCGACATCTTCCAGGTGGTGCCCAGCCATCGCTTCCGCGCGCCCTTCGTCCGCGACCCGTTCGCCCTCTACCGGTCGCTGCGTCGCACCAATCCCTCGCCCTTCCTGTTCTATCTGAACTTTGGGACCTTCCAGCTCGCCGGCTCCTCTCCGGAGATCCTGGTTCGCCTGCGCGACGGCAAGATCACCATCCGCCCGATCGCCGGGACCCGTCCCAGGGGCGCGACCCCCGCCGAGGACCTGGCCCTCGAACAGGAGCTGATGGCCGATCCCAAGGAACGCGCCGAGCACCTCATGCTGCTGGACCTGGGCCGCAACGACGTGGGCCGCGTGGCCATGCTGAAGTCCGACGGCCGCAACGACGCGGTCCAGCGAGGCTCCAGCCCCCGGGTGCGCGTCACCAGCAGCTTCTTCGTCGAGCGCTACAGCCACGTCATGCACCTGGTCTCCAACGTCGAGGGCGAC
>CANJKG010000156.1 GCA_947474775.1 Caulobacteraceae bacterium
GAGGGCATGGCGCTGTCCGTGGGCGACCAGGTGGCCGCCCCGCTGGGCCCCCGGCTGCTGCGCGGCGTGGTCACGGCCCTGCGGGAGGCCCACGGCGGCAACCGGCCCCTGAAGCCCATCGACCACCGGCTGGACGAGCCTCCCCTGCCGCCGGGCACCCTGGAGTTCGTGCAATGGGCGGCGCGCTATGCGGTGGACGCCCCAGGCTGGCCGTTGGCCATCGCCCTGCGTGGCGCGCGGGCGCCGAAGCCCAGACCCGTGCGGGTGCTGGAACTGACCGGCGTCCAGCCGGCGCGGCCCACCGCGACCCGTAGCCGGGTGCTGGAGGCGGCGGCGGAAGGCCCGATGGCGCCTGCCGATCTGGCCCGGGCGGCCGGCGTCTCCTCCGGCGTAGTCAAGGGGCTGGTGGACGAAGGGGTGCTGGCGGTACGCACCGAGGTCGTCGAAGCGCGCTTCGACGCGCCCGATCCCGGACGGCCGGGCGCGGCGCTCAACGCCAGCCAGGCCGCGGCCGCGAACGCGCTCAAGGGCATGGTCGGCGAGGGCGGCTTCGAGGTCGCCCTGCTGGACGGCATCACCGGCTCAGGCAAGACCGAGGTCTATCTGGAGGCCGCCGCCGCCGCCCTTGCCGCCGACCCGGCCGCCCAGGTGCTGATCCTGCTGCCGGAGATCGCGCTCACCCAGGCGGTGATCGCTCGCGTGGCCGCCCGCTTCGGCGCCGAGCCGGGAGAGTGGCACTCCGACGTCGCCCCGCCGGCGCGCCGGCGCGTTTGGGAGGCGGTGGCCAACGGCCGCTGCCGGATCGTGGTGGGGGCCCGCTCGGCCCTGTTCCTGCCGTTCACCGGCCTGCGGCTGATCGTGGTGGACGAGGAGCACGACGCCTCCTTCAAGCAGGAGGAGGGCTTCATCTACCACGCCCGCGACCTGGCGGTGGCCCGCGCCAAGATCGAGGGCGCCGCGGTGATCCTGGCCTCCGCCACGCCCTCGCTGGAGAGCCTTCGCAATGCGGAGACCGGCCGCTACCGCTGGCTGCGGCTGGCGGCTCGGCACGGCGATGCACGGCTGCCGGACATCGACCTGATCGACCTGCGCGAGACTCCGCCGCCGCCCGGGAACTGGCTGTCGCCGCCCCTGGTCCAGGCCATGGGCGAGACCTTCGCGCGGGGGGAGCAGACCCTGCTGTTCCTCAACCGCCGGGGTTATGCGCCGCTGGTGCTGTGCAAGGCCTGCGGCGAGCGGATGACGGCGCCGGACACGGACTCCTGGCTGGTGGAGCATCGCTACTCCGGCCGGCTGGTCTGCCACCTGACCGGCTTTTCCATGCCAAAGCCAAAGGCCTGCCCCCATTGCGGGGCGCTGGACAGCCTGGTCTCCATCGGACCGGGCGTTGAGCGGGTCGAGGAGGAGGCCAAGGCCCTGTTCCCGCAGGCGCGCGTGGCGGTGTTCTCCTCCGACACCGTGTTCGACGCCCGCGAGGCGCGGCGCATGGTGGAGGCCATGGCCGACGGCCAGATCGACATCCTGGTGGCCACCCAGGCCGCCGCCAAGGGGCACAATTTCCCCAGGCTCACCCTGGTGGGCGTGGTCGACGCCGACCTGGGCCTGAGGGGTGGCGACCTGCGGGCCGCCGAGCGGACCTACCAGCTGCTGGCGCAGGCCACCGGCCGCGCAGGGCGCGCGGAGCGTCCGGGCCGGGCCCTGCTGCAGACCTACGCCCCGGACCATGCGGTGATGCAGGCGCTGCAGGCCCAGGACCGCGACGCCTTCGTGGCCGCCGAGATGGCCGAGCGGGAGCTGGCGTCGCTGCCGCCGTTCGGCCGGCTGGCCGCCGTGATCGCCTCAGGCCCCGACGCCACCCAGCTGGAGGCCTTCATGCGCGCGATGGCCGAGGCGACGCCTAACGCCGAGGGCGTGGAGGTCTATGGTCCGGCCGACGCGCCCCTGGGACTGATCCGCGGCCGCCGCCGCAAGCGCTTCCTGGTCCGCGCGGACCGTGGCGTGGACCTGTCCGCCTTCATGGCCGCCTGGCGCGCAAGGGTGAGGCCGCCCGCCGCGATCCGCGTGGCGATAGATATCGACCCGTACAGTTTTCTGTAGCTAGTTATCGTCGTCCTCATCGTACCCGACCAGCGCCAGGGCGCGGGCCTTTACCCCGTGCAGCTCCGCCCACCGGGCCAGGGCCTCCTCGCGGCCGTGGGTGATCCAGAGTTCCCCGGGGCGCAGCTCGTCCACCGTGGCGGTGAGTTCGTCCCAGTCGGCGTGGTCGGAGATCACCAGCGGCAGCTCGACGCCCCGCTGGCGGGCGCGGGCCCGCACCTGCATCCAGCCGGAGGCGAAGGCGGTGACAGGATCTGGGAAGCGCCGGCTCCAGCGGTCCTGCAGGGCCGAGGGCGGGGCGATGACGATGGCGCCTTCGAAGTCGGATTTCCTGCCGGCGGTGGCCGGCGCCAGCGGGCCCAGGTCGACGCCGTGGCGCTCATAGAGGGCGTTGAGCCGCTCCAGGGCGCCGTGGACATGGATGGTCCTGTCCCATCCGGCCTCGCGCAGCAGGCGGATGATCCGCTGGGCCTTGCCGAGCGCATAGGCGCCGATCAGGTGCGAGCGCTCCGGGAACTGCGCCACCGAGCGCAACAAGCGGACGATCTCCTGCCCGTCATCCGGATGGCGGAAAACCGGCAGGCCGAAGGTCGCCTCGGAGATGAACACGTCGCAGGGCGCCGGCTCGAAGGCGGGACATGTGGGATCGCGTCTTCGCTTGTAGTCGCCGGAGACCACCATGGTCAGGCCCTTCCAGCGCACCACCGCCTGGGCCGAGCCCAGTACATGGCCGGCGGGCGCCAAGCTCACCTCCACCCCGTCGCGTGGCACGCGCTCGCCATAGGCCGCGGCCTGGGCGGTCTCGGCGAAGCCCGCGCCGTAGCGCTCGGCCATGATGGCCAGGGTCTCCGGCGTGGCCAGCACGGCGCCGTGGCCGGCCCGGGCGTGGTCGGCGTGACCGTGGGTGATCACTGCGCGGGCCACCGGGCGCACAGGGTCGATGTAGAAGTCGCCGGGCGGGCAATAGAGTCCCTCGGGCCTGGGACAGAGCAGGTCGCGCGGCTGGATCATGGCTGAGGATATAGGCGCTTGGACGCGGCCCGCCACGGATTGACCGCCGCCGCCGTCGCGCCTACCCCGCAAGGATGGGCATGTCGCAATCGGATCCTGATCGGCTGGTCGCGCGGCTTATGGGCTCGCCCCATTGCGTGGCCCTCGGCTTCTCCCTGGTGGCCGTCGAACCAGGCGCCGTCCACCTGGCCGCGCCCTGGCGCGAGGATCTCGTCGGCGATCCGGACACCCAGGTGATCGCCGGCGGGGTCATCACCAGCCTCCTGGATCACGCCTGCGGCATGGCCGTCACCAGCCTGTCGCCGGAGCGGGGCGGTGGGCCGACGCTCGATCTGCGCATCGACTACATGCGGCCCGCCGCGCCCCGCACCGGGGTGACCGCGGCGGCCCGCTGCTACAAGGTCACCCGCTCAATCGCCTTCCTCCGCGCGGTGGCCTGGGACGTGGACGAGGCCGATCCAGTGGCCACAGCCCAGGGCGCCTTCGTGCTGCCGGATCCCACCACATGACGCCGGCCGAGCAGCTCGCCGCCTTCCTGCAGCAGGTTCCCTATTTGCGCTACCTGGGCATGCGCGCGGAACTTGCCGGCGACGAGATGACCGCCATCCTGCCCTACCGGCCCGACCTGATCGGCAATCCCAACATCCCGGCCCTGCACGGCGGGGTGCTGGGCGCCTTCCTGGAAATGACGGCGCTGGCCCAGCTGGCCGTGGTCGAGCGCTCCTCGCGGGTCCACAAGACCATCGACGTGACCATCGAGTTCCTGCGGCCGGGCCGGCCGGTCACCACCTACGCCCGGGCCGACCTGCGCAAGGTGGGCCGCCGCATCGCCAACGTCCACGTGGAGGCCTGGCAGGACGAGCGCGGCTCACCGGTGGCGGCGCTCAGGGGCCATTTTCTGCTGAGCGAGCGGCCCTGAATCAGCGCTCCTCGACGGCCTACTTCACCCCCACGACAGGCAGTTGCATGACCACCACCTCGCGGGTCTTGCGGGTGATCCCGTAGAGCGTGCGCTCGGCGCTCGGATCGAAGGCGATGGCCTGGCCCTCGACCGGCGCCGCGATCGTGGCCAGATGCACCAGCACGCCGCCGCCCTCCGGCGCCCGCAGCACATAGACCTCCGCCGCGTCATGGCCGGTCACATAGAGCAGGCCGTCAGCGCCCCATACGCCGCCGGACGCGCTGCTGGGGGCGAAGCGGTCCAGAACGCTCCTGGGGAATGTCCACCGGGCAAGGCTGCGCCAGGCGTCGTCGAACTTCACCAGGGTGGTGGCGGTATGGTCGCGGCCGGGCTCGCCGCCCGTGCCGTCATAGTTGGCGAAACCGGCCCACCAGGCGTCCCCGCGGCGCACCACCCAGGTCAGTGATCCGGGCTGGGGGCCGAGCGGAATGGAGCGCAGGTGCTTCAGGCCGGCGCGGTCGAACACCTCCACGGTGCTACGCATGGGCGTGACCGGATAGTTGGAGCTGGCGCACACCAGTTCCGGCCCCACGGCGGCGCAGGAGTTCAAGTGCGGGAACACCTTGGGGTCGCCCGACCAGGCGCCGGTCTTCGCGCCGGTCTTCTTGTCGTAGCGGCCGATCTCCGAATTATCGATGGCGTAGAAGGCGCGGTCGTCCACCGCCACCCCCTGGTTCGCCTCGGCGGCGGGGTGGATGCGCACCGCCCGGGTCTGGAGCATGGTGGGCGCGGCCGGCTGGGCCAGCGCCTGGGTGGCGGTGAGCGTGAGGATCGCCGCCTGGATCGCAAGCCTCACCATCTCGCGGAGATCCCCACATAATAGGTCTGACGAAGGCGCTCGTAGTTGACGATCCAGTCGCGCGGGCCGCCGAAGTACTGGCGCAGCTTCGTGTCGGTGAGGTTCTGCTGCAAGGCGCGCTGGCCGGTGACGACCAGTTCCTCCACGGCGCCCTGCGTCTGCGCCGCCGCCGCGCCGGCCGCGGCCAGCCCGATGCCCAGCGCCGCCCGGCCGGCGGCGTTCAGAAGCCCACGCATCCCACAATCCCCTGTCTGTGGATGCTCGCTTAGGAGCGCGTTGCGTCGGCTCCGTAACAGCCCGGCGTCGGTTCTGTGACGGGTGCGGATCGGGCGGGTCGGCGAGCCGATGAGGAAACTTCTTGAGCAGGCGGCGCCTGGGGGTTAGTCGCCGCGACCATGTTGCAAGGACTTTCCCACCGCGCCCGCGAGGCCAAGAGCTGGCCGTTCGAACAGGCGCGCCTGTTGCTGGACCGCGTGCTGCGGCTGCGGCTCTCCGACGCCGAGCGCGACCTGGCCGCTTCCCTGATCGGCGAGGGCAAGACCAGAGAGGCCGTGGCGACCCTGGAGGCCCTGAAGAAGCCGGTGGTCTTCCAGTGCGGCTATGGCGCGTCCGGCCTGCCGCACCTGGGCACCTTCGGCGAGGCCACCCGGCCGACCATCGTGCGCAACGCCTTCCGCGCGCTCACCGAGGACGCCATCCCCACCCGGCTGATCGTCTTCTCCGACGACATGGACGGCCTGCGGAAGATTCCGGACAACGTCCCCAACCGCGAGATGCTGGAAGAGGACCGCGACAAGCCGGTCACCTCGGTGCGCGATCCGTTCGGCCAGCACGAGAGCTTTGGGGCGCACAACAACGCCCGCCTGCGCGCCTTCCTGGACGGTTTCGGCTTCGACTATACCTTTATGTCGTCCACCGAGACCTACAGGTCGGGGCGGTTCGACGAGGTGCTGTTAAAGGTCCTGGCTCGCTTCGACTCCATCCAGGCGATCATGCTGCCGACGCTGGGCGAGGAGCGGCGCGCCACCTATTCGCCGTTCCTGCCGATCAGCCCGAAGACCGGCCGGGTGCTGCAGGCGCCCACTGTGGCGCGCGACGTGGAGAAGGGCACAATCACCTTCCCCGACGAGGACGGGTCGCTCACCGAGGTCCCGGTGACCGGCGGCCATGTGAAGCTGCAGTGGCGCCCCGATTGGGCCGCCCGCTGGACGGCGCTGGAGGTGGATTTCGAGGCCTCGGGCAAGGACCTGGTGGATTCCGTGCGGGTCTCCAACCGCATCGTGAAGGCGCTGGGCGGTGAGCCGCCGGAGGCCTTCCACTTCGAGCTGTTCATGGACGAGAACAACCAGAAGATCTCCAAGTCCAAGGGCAACGGCCTGACCATCGAGGAATGGCTGCGCTATGGCGCCCCGGAGAGCCTGACCTACTACATGTATCAGTCGCCCAAGTCGGCGAAGCGGCTCTATTTCGACGTCATTCCCAAGGCCACCGACGAGTACCTGCAGCAGCTTGACGCCCTGAACCGCAAGCGCGCCGAGGGCGACGAGGCGGGCCTGCTGGACAACCCGGCGTGGCACGTCCACGGCGGGGCGCCGCCGCAGCGCGGCTCGCCGGTGAGCTTCTCCTTGCTGCTGAACCTGGTGTCGGCGGCGGACGCCTCCACCAAGGACATCCTGTGGGGGTTCCTGTCGCGCTACATCCCCGGCGCGACGCCGGCGAGCGAACCCCTGCTCGACAAGCTCGCGGGCTACGCCATCAACTATTACGAGGACTTCGTGAAGCCGGCCAAGCGCTTCCGGGCCCCCGACGCGCGCGAGCGGGCGGCCATGGAGGATCTGGTGGCCCGCCTGCGGGGGCTGCCGGCCGGCGCCGACGCCGAGGCTATCCAGAACGAGGTCTTCGAGGCCGGCAAGGCGGCGGGCTTCGAGCCGCTGCGGGGCTGGTTCACCGCCCTCTACGAAGTGCTGCTGGGCCAGAGTCAGGGTCCGCGCTTCGGCTCCTTCACGGCGATCTTCGGGGTGGAGCGGACGGTGGCCCTGATCGAGCGGGCGTTGGCCGGGAACCTGGTCTCAGCCTGACCACCCCACGCCTCCCACGAGGTTGACGTTGACGTACGCGTCAACTTTGGCTAGCCGTAATGCCACAAGGTCTCTTCGGGAGGAGACATGACGACCGATCTTCGCCGCCTGAACCGAACCTTCTCCATCCGCCAGCTCTGCCAGGAGTTCGGGTGCACAGCTCGCGCGCTCAGGTTCTATGAGGACAAGGGCCTGCTCTCGCCCCGTCGTGACGGCCTCAACCGGATCTATTCCTACAAGGACCGGGCCCGTCTGCAGCTGATCCTGCGCGGCAAGCGGGTGGGTCTGGCGCTGGCCGAGATCCGCGAGATACTCGACCTCTACGGCGCCGACGACGGCGGCGTGCAGCAGGCGGCCCAGTCGCTGCGCAAGTTCCGCGAACGGATCGTGGCCCTGGAGGCCCAGCGCGAGGACATTGACAAGGCCATCGAGGAACTGAAGGCCGGCTGCGTCGAGCTGGAACGGCGCCTCGCCGAGACCCGCCCGGACCTGCTGCCGCGCGCTGGCGACTACGACCAAGTGCTGCGTGAACGCCTGGACGGGCTGGAGCGCGTCCAGGCCAAATAGCGTCCATCATCAGGAGCTTCGCCGATGCCCTATCAGGCCCCGAGCCGCGAGTACGCCTTCCTGTTCCGCGAGGTCCTGAAGCTGGAGCAGTACGCCCAGCTGCCGGCCTTCGCCGACGCCGCGCCGGACACCGTCGATCAGATCCTCGAGGAGGCCGCCCGCTTCTCCAACGAGGTGCTGGCGCCGCTCAATCGGGTGGGCGACCGCGAGGGCTGCACCTGGAATCCCGATTTCACCGTGACCACGCCCACCGGCTTCAAGCAGGCCTACGCCCAGCTTGTGGAGGGCGGCTGGCCGGCCCTGGGCGCGGACCCCGACTACGGCGGCCAGGGCCTGCCGGCGGTGGTGAACCTGGCGTTCTCAGAGATGTCGTCCGGCGCCAACATGGCCTTCTCCATGTATCCGGGCCTGACCCACGGGGCCTATTCGGCGATCCATAACGGCGGCTCCCAGGCGCAGAAGGACCTCTACCTGCCCAAACTGGCGTCGGGCCAATGGACCGGCACCATGAACCTTACCGAGCCCCACTGCGGCACCGACCTGGGCATGCTGCGGACCAAGGCGGTCCCTCAGGGTGAC
>CANJKG010000157.1 GCA_947474775.1 Caulobacteraceae bacterium
CGACAGGCTCACTGCCTACAACACCTGGAAGCGCTACTACGACCGCTATGCGGCGGGCGACTGGTTCGACACCTACGGGACCTCGCCGACCTCGGACCCGGTCAAGCATTACGGCCTCTCCGGTGCGCTGACCGTCGATGCCGGCGGCGTGGTGTTCAAGTCGATCACGGCCTGGCGCAAGCTGTGGCGCGAACAGCGGCAGGACCTGGACGGCTCGCCGTTCGACCTGCTGGTCACCTATCTGACCACCGACGCCACCAACTTCAGCCAGGAGTTGCAGGTCGCGGCCATCGACGGCGAGGGCCTGGATTGGCAGCTGGGCGCCTTCTACAACCGCGAGACCGGCAACGAGTTCAGCGCCTCGCAGTCGAACCTCTACGTCAATTCGGCCCGGGCGAGCGTCACCGACGGCGACGTGAAGAACACCAGCAAGGCCGTCTACACCCAGGTGGTCTACAATCTTTCCGACCAGTTCCGGGTGACCGGCGGACTGCGCTACACCAAGGACACCCGCGGCCTGGTTTCCCACAACCGGATCGATCCGAGGTTCGCCAACGTCCCGATCCCGCCGTCCACCGTGGCGCGGTGCAACCTGTTGAACCCAGCGGCCGGCGGCCCAGTGTTCCCGAACTGCAACTACGCGGCCGATGTCTCCTTCGACAAGGTCACCTACCTGATCAGCGGCGACTATCGGCCCACCGACGACCTGATGTTCTACGCCTCCTACAGCCTGGGCTATCGGGCCGGCGGCTTCACGGCCCAGGGCAGCTCGACGCTGCAGCCCAGCGTCGCGGCGCTGCAGGCCGCCTTCACCCCGTTCGAGCCTGAAGAGGTGAAGAACATCGAGGCCGGCTTCAAGTCAGAGTGGCTCGACCGTCGTCTGCGCATCAACGGCGCGGCCTATCACCAGGACTACCAGAACATCCAGGCGCAGATCCGCGACGTGGTGAACGGCAACGTCATCACCCTGATCCGCAACGCCGCCGAGGCGAAGCTGTACGGGGGCGAACTGGAGGTCATCGCCAGGCCGACCAGCCAGCTCGACGTGAACTTCGGCGCGGCCTATGTGCACGCCGCCTACGACAGCTACTTCGCCCGCGACGCGGCCGGCGCGCTGCTGGACCTCAGCGCTCAGACGTTCGCGGTGCCGAAGTGGACCTGGAACGCGGGTGGCAGCTACACGGTGCCCCTGGACAGCGGTTCGCTGCGGTTCTCGGCCAACTACGCCTGGACGGACGACGTGATCTTCCGGGCGGACACGCCGACGCTCTCCAGCGTCACCCAGAAGGCCTATGGGCTGCTGGACGCACGCATCACCTGGATGATGCCGGAGAAGGCCCTGGAGGTCTCGTTGTTCGCCAAGAACATCACCAACGAGCACTACAAGACCGCGGCCACCAACCTGGAGGCTACCGGCTGGAACATCGCCTTCCCGGGCGACCCGGCGACGGTGGGCGTGCAGGTGCGCAAGACCTTCGGCCAGTGACACACTATCTGACGTAGAGTCAGATACTTAGAACTAGGCGACGGCCCGGATCACAGCGATCCGGGCCGTTTGCCTTTGAGCGTTCAAAAGGGTCGGCGCAAAGCCTTGCGTGGGGGCGGGCTGGCGCCTAAGGTCCGCGCCGCTTCGTGGGGCCGGGTCAGGCGTCCGTCGCGGGCCGGTAGCTCAGCGGTAGAGCATTCGACTTTTAATCGAATGGTCGTGGGTTCGATCCCCACCCGGCCTACCAATCTTCGCAGCCTACTGCTGTTGCTGCTGCTGGCGTTGCTGCTCGGCGTACAGCGAGTTCGCGGGCCGCCGGTTGGCGACGCGCCCCGCCGCGGCCTGGGCTGTGCGCAGGAACTCCGGCTCAGTGATCGCGGCTCGCGCGCGGCGCACGGTGACGCCCACCGCCAGCAGGCTCTCGGCCTCGCCCTTGTAGACGCCACGCGAGGGCGGCACGTCGGAGTAGTCGCGCCCTATGGCGCAGGCGATGTGACGCTCTCCGGTCTCGGTGTTGTTGGTGGGATCGAAGCCCACCCAGCGCAGGCTGGGCAGGAACACCTCGACCCAGGCGTGGGTGGCGTCGGGATCCGAGCGATCGCCGCCCTTGCGGTCGGTGAACAGGTAGCCGGAGACATAGCGGGCGGGAATCCCCCAGGCGCGGCAGATGGCCAGCATCACATGGGCGAAGTCCTGGCAGACGCCCTTGCGGCTCTTCAGCACCTCGTCGATGGGGCTGTCGGCGCGGGTGACGCCGGCCTCGTAACCGAAGGACTCGTAGACGCAGAGCGCCAGCTCCTTCACGGCGGTGAGGGGGTCGCGGGCGCGGGGGCCAGCCAGGTCCTTCTCGGCGATGAAGGCGCGCAGAGCGGGCGTCTCCACAGCGAAACCGTGGGGGCGCAGGAAGTCGAAGTTCTCGCCGCGGACGAAGTCGGATCGCAGCCGGTCCCATTCGCCTGGATCGAGGGCGGCCGGCAGTGCGGGGGAGGCCTGCGTTTCAACCGCGGAGCGGGCGGTGATGGTCAGCCGGTCATGCGCCAGGGGGACATCGAAATGGTAGACGGCGTTGCCGAAGGCGTCGGCGTAGGAGAACAGCTGGGCGGCGGGATCCAGCTCCAGCTCGAAGCTGATCAGCCGCTGGCGGGCGCCCTTCTGGGGCTGCATCCACAGCTCCATGACACTTTCGCGCACGGGCTCGTCGTACTGGTACTGGGTGACGTGGCGGACTTCGAGCAGCAAGACGTGGTCCTCTAGAGCCTGATCGGTTCGCGAAGCGAACCGTGAATCAGGCTCTACACTTTTGATCTAGAGCAAGATTCACGGTTCATATGGGCCATACGAACCGATCTTGCTCTAGGCTGGCAGGCGTTCTTCCAGGGGATAGGCGACGAAGGTCTCGTGAAGCGCACGGTGGATGGCGGCGCAGTCATCCAGGACAGCGCCGAGGAATACGCTTGGGCCCTGGGCCTCGATCTCGTCCATGTCGGCGAATTGCAGTCGCGCACGCAGGCGCCCCGCCAGCCGGTCCGGCCCCGAGCGCCCGACGGAGTCGGCGTGGCGGGCGATGGAGGAGAGGTGCTCCTGGATGCGGGCGGTGCAGAAGCGGATGGAGCGCGGGAACTCCTCGTCAAGCAGCAGGAACTCGAGGATGTAGCTGGGCTGCATGTCGGCCGTGTAGACGCGCAGGTAGGGCTCCAGGGCGCAGCCCATGCGCAGCAGGCTGGTCAGCGCGAAGTGGTCGGAGAGCGGCTTGCGGCGGCCGTCGCCGAAGCAGACCTCCAGCAGGCCGCCGATCAGCTGGGCGCGCTCAAGGTGGACACCGAGCATCAGGAAGCGCCAGCCCTCGCCGTGGCTCATTGTGGCGTCGGCGGCCCCCTTGAACAGGTGCAGATCGGCGATGGTCTCGTGCAGGAAGGCCTGCGATCCGTCGGCGAAGGTCCCGGCGGTCCGCGGATCGTTCATCCGCAGGTAGATCAGGTTCAGCCGTTCCCAGGTCTCGGTGGTTATCTGGTCGCGAACCTGGCGGGCGTTCTCGCGGGCGGCGGCGAGCGAGCTGCTGATCGAGCCCGGCTCCTCGCGGTCGAAGACCAGGGCCACGGCCGCCTGGTAGGGATTCTTTATGGTGTCGGCGTCAGCGTGGCCGATGGCGGCGAGCGCGATGCGGGCCACCTGGGTGGCGGCCTCGGACCGGTCCAGGGTGGCGGTGAGCATCACATCGGAGAGGCGGCAGATGTGCTCGGCCCGCTCCACATAGCGGCCGATCCAGTAGAGGCTGTCGGCGACGCGCGCGAGCATCATGGCGAGAGCTCCTTGCCGTCGGCGAGCACCCAGGTGTCCTTCGACCCGCCGCCCTGGCTGGAGTTCACCACGAGGGACCCCTTGCGCAGGGCCACCCGCGTGAGCGCGCCAGGGGTGACCGAGATCTTCTCGCCGGACAGGATGAAGGGGCGCAGATCCACGTGCCGGGAATCGATCGCCGAGTCGATCAGGCAGGGAGCGGTGGACAGCTGGATCGTGGGTTGGGCGATATAGTTGTCCGGGTCGGCCCTCAGCGCCTGGGCGAACTCGTCCTGCTGAGCCTTGGTGGAGTGCGGGCCCACCAGCATGCCGTAACCGCCCGACGCGCCCACCGCCTTGACCACCAGCTTGTCGAGGTTGGCCAGCACATGGGCGAGCTGGGCCGGCTCGCGGCAGAGGAAGGTCTCGATGTTGGGCAGGATCGCGTCCTCGCCCAGGTAGTAGCGGATGATGTCGGGGACGTAGGCGTAGACCGCCTTGTCGTCGGCGACGCCTGTGCCAGGCGCGTTGCAGATCACCACATTGCCGGCCCGGTAGGCGTTGAACAGGCCCGCGGCGCCAAGTCCGGAGTCTCGTCGAAAGGTGAGCGGGTCGATGAAGTCGTCGTCAACCCGGCGGTAGATGACGTCGATCCGGCGCAGCCCCGTGGTGGTGCGCATGTAGACCATGTTGTCATGGACCACGAGGTCGCGGCCCTCGACCAGCGGAGCCCCCATCAGCCGGGCCAGGTAGGCGTGCTCGAAATAGGCGGAGTTGTAGACGCCGGGCGTCAGCACGACGACCTGTGGATTGGGCCGCCACTCGGCCGCCATGCTCTTCAGCGTCGCCAGCAGCAGGTCGGGATAGCGATCGACGGAGCGAACGCCCGCGCCGCGGAAGGTGCCGGGGAACACGCGCTTGGAAGCTTCCCGGTTCGCCAGCATGTAGGAGACGCCGGAGGGCACGCGGAGGTTATCCTCCAACACGGCGAAGGCCCCGTCGGGCTGGCGGATCAGGTCCGAGCCACAGACGTTGGCGTAGGCCTTGTGCGGCACATAGAGGTTCTGCATCTCCCGACGGAAGGATGGCGCGCTGAGCACCAGTTCGCGCGGGACGACGCCGTCCATCAGGATCTGCTGTTCTGAATAGATGTCGGCGAGGAACATGTTCAGCGCCTGCAGGCGCTGGGTGAGGCCCTTCTCGATGCGATCCCATTCGGCCGCCGGGATGATGCGGGGCAACAGGTCGGTGGGGATGATGCGCTCGGTGGTGCTTTCGGCGCCGTAGACGGTGAAGGTTATGCCCTGCAGCAGGAAGAAACGCTCAAGGGTCCGCTGGCGCTCTGCCAGCTCGTCGGCCCCCAGGCTGTTGAGGCGCGCCTGCAGGGCGGCGTAGTGCGCGCGCACGTCCCCGTCATGGTCGCGCATCTCATCGTACGGCAGGGGCGCGACGTTCCGCTCGACCGCCTCCGCCATGGCTCGTTCAGCCAGACCCGACTCCACGCTTGCGCAAACCTTCGCCTGTCTAATGTCCTTAGGACCCTTAAGGCTGCGCCGGAAGATGGAGGGCGCATTTATCGCCCGCGACACAGGCTGTGCGGATAGCGCCCATAATTTACGCACGGGGCGGCGGGTGACAGTCCCGGCCGGCGCAGTTACACCGAAGTGGGGACGCGCTAAGGATTCTTGAGTTTGGGTCGACTGGTGAACGCCGTCGCCGTCTCCGCCGCCGCCCTGTGCGCCCAGGGTTTGGGTGTCGGGGGTCTGGGCGCCGCCCGCGCGGAGGAGGCCAATGCGCCCCGCGCCGCCGTGCAGGGCGAACTGGAACCCGCCTTGCGCGTCGCCATCGAACAGGCCGTCGGTGAGACGGATCGTCCCATTGAGAACCGCTTCGAGGCCCGCCGACGCGCGCGCGCCGCGGCGGAGGACGCCATCGCCGTGCTGCGCTCCGAGGGCTACTACGCCTATCAGGTGGCGCCGGACGTGAGCGGGACGGAACCGCCGGCCCCGTTGGTGCGGGTCGAGCCCGGGGCCCGCTTCGTGATCGCCGACCCGAAGATCGAGTGGCAGGGATCGCAGCCCGAGCCGGCGACCACCGCGGCCGCCCAGGCCGCCATGGCGCTTGCGCCCGGCCAGCCCGGGCGGGCGGCCGAGGTCGTCGGCGCGGAAGGGCGGATTGTGGCGGCCGTCCAGAAGTGGGGTTACGCCGATGTGACAGCAGAACCCCGCGAGGTGGTGGTCGATCACGCCGACCACAGCGTTCGCCCGACCTTCCGGATCGCCGCTGGCGGGCTGGTGCGGCTGGATGGCCTGGACTTCTCCACCGACGGCCGGACGCGGCTGGCCTGGCTGCAGACCCTGGCGCCCTGGGCGCCGGGCGATCGATACGACCCGGCCGACGTCGCGGAGCTGGAGCGGCGGCTGCTGGACACCGGCGTCTACGAGTCGGTGACGGTGGGCCTGGCGCCGCCGGACAAGGCCACGGCCGAGGGCTTGCGGCCTGTGTTGGTCAGCCTGGCCGAGCGGAAGGCGAGGACGCTTGAGCTCAGCGCCAGCTACGCCACCACCGACGGGGCCGGCGTGGAGGCGCGCTGGACCCGCTACAATCTGCTTCGGCGGGCCGACACCCTCAGTGTGCTGGCCCGCGTCTCCGATCGCGACACCCGCATAGGTCCGGAGGTGTCGCTGCCCCACTGGCGCAGGCCGCAACAGACCCTGCGCCTGGCTGGCGCCGGCTACCGCATCCGGACGGACGCCTATGACGAGACCGGCGGCGGGGTGCAGGCCGACGTCACCCGACGCTACTCCCGGACCTCCTGGGTGACGGTGGGCGCGTCGCTGGACCTGAGCCGCACGGAGGAGCTGGTAGGCAACGGCGTGCTCACTCCGCTGGGCCGCGATATCATCACCTTCGCTGGCCTGGCCGACGTGGCGCTGGATCGATCCGACGATCCGCTGGATCCGACCCGCGGTTGGCGCGTAAGCGGCCGGCTGGAGCCCACGCTGCTGGCGGGCGACGAGACGCTGCCCTATCTGCGTCTCCAGGCGCAGGGATCTATCTACTATGCGCTCGGCAAGCTGGACAAAACGGTGGTGGCGGGGCGCCTGCGCATAGGCAGCATCGCCAACGGCTCGATTCCGGAGATCCCGGCCTCGCGGCGGTTCTACGCCGGCGGCGGCGGCTCGGTGCGGGGCTTCGGCTACCAGGATGTCGGCCCCAGGCTTTCCGACGGGACGCCCATGGGCGGGCTTTCGCTGGTGGAGGCCTCGGTGGAGGTCCGCCGCGACGTCACCGGGCCCTGGGGCGTGGTGCTGTTCGTCGATGCCGGTGCGGTGGGCTCTGGCCGGATTCCGAACGACGACCTCAGCGTCGGGGCCGGGGTGGGCCTGCGCTACAACCTGGCCTTCGGCCCGATCCGGGTGGACGTCGCGACCCCGGTGACCGACCGAGCCAGCAACGCGGCCTACCAGGTCTATGTCAGCATCGGACAGGCGTTTTGACGGCCCCCGCCGCACCCGCGCCCCGGCGGCCCCGCGCGCTGATCCCCAAGGCGTTTGTCGCTGTGAGCCTCGGCGTGCTCATCGTGCTGGCCGGGATCTTCGCGGCCACCCGATACGGCGTGCTGCTGCCCCAGGCGCAGCTGGTGATCGAGGCGCGCACCGACGGCCTGCGGGTCGGACGGTTCGGTCGGCTGAAGATCGAGGGTCTGAGCGGCGACCTGTGGCGCGACCTGCGTATCCGCAGGCTGACCCTGCGCGACGAGAAAGGCATCTGGCTGGAGGCGAGCAACATCCGTCTCATATGGCGTTACCGCGATCTCCTGCGGCGCAGGTTCCATGCGGAGAGCGTCCAGGCCGAGCAGGTGAGGGTGATACGTCGTCCCACGCTTTCGCCCAAGATGAAGGACCGCGGACTGCCGGTGAGCTTCGAGATCCTGAAGGGGACGGCGCGGCTGGAGCTGGAGCCGGAGTTCAGCTACCGGCGCGGTGTCTACGACCTGGACTTCGGCCTGGACATCGAGCGGCGCGGCGAGCGGCGGGGGCGCATCCTGGCCGACAGCCAGCTGCACAAGGGCGACCACCTGGAGGTGGTTTTCGACCTCTCGAAGACCGGACCGGTGAGGGTCCGCGCCGCCGGTCGCGAGGCGCAGGGCGGGGCGCTGGCCGGGGCGATGGGCCTGGCGGCCGATCAACCCTTCCTGCTCGACGTCCGCGCCGATGGCCAGATGTCGCGCGGCCAGTTCACGGCCCTGGCCTCGAGCGGCGCGAGCCGGCCCCTGGAGGCGCG
>CANJKG010000158.1 GCA_947474775.1 Caulobacteraceae bacterium
CGGTCAGCGGCACCGCGTGGCCCGGCTTGGCGAAGCCGAAGGGATGCTCCATCTGCTTCACGCCCAGCTTGCCGTGCATCTCGATGGAGAGCGGCTCGGGCTGGGAATAGAACAGGACGTTGCCGGAGATCTGGCCAGCGGCGGTGTTGGTGGTGGTCATCGGAGCCTGCGAGAAACCTGGAGGGGACTGCGCGGGTCTCAGGGGTCCGCGCCGGAAGTCCGGGCTTCTAACCGATCAGGCCAGAGGCGGCAAATCCTCCCGCCCGCCGCTTGCGCCGCGGACCGGCGGCCGGTTCAATCGGCGCATGGCGATCTTCTATCCGGACTACCTCGAGGAGCGGTACCAGCCGCGCACCATCACCTACGGCGACAAGGACCTGATGCTGTACGCCCTGGCGATCGGCATGGGCCGCGACCCGCTGGACGAGCGCGAGCTTCGGTTCGTCTTCGAAGACGAGCTCAAGGTGATGCCCACGGCCGTCAGCGTGCTGAGCCGAGGGGTGAACATCCCGGCGCCGTCTCAGCGGCCGGGCCTGCGGCTCAGCGCCTGGACCTACGACAAGGTGGTGAACGGCGAGCACAAGGTGGAGCTGCACAAGCCGCTGCCCGCCGCCGGGACCTTCACCGTCCAGACGCGCAATGTCGGCGCCTTCGACAAGGGAAAGGACAAGGGCGCCGTCCTCTACCTGGAGACGGTGTGGACGGACGCTGCGGGCGAGAAGGTCGCCACCATCACCGCCGGTCACTTCGCCAGGGGCGACGGCGGCTTCGGGGGACCGAAAGAAGGCGCGCCCGAGCCCCATCGCACGCCTGCGCGCGCGCCGGACCTCACGGTGGAGATGGGGACGCGGCCGGACCAGGCCCTGCTCTATCGCCTCACCGGCGACCGCAACCCGCTACACGCCGATCCGCAGACCGCGCGGCGCGCAGGTTTCCCGCAGCCGATCCTGCATGGGCTGTGCACCTTCGGGATCACCTGCCGCGCGGTCCTGCGGGCCTTCGCCGACTATGATCCCGAGGCGATCCTCAGCCACCAGGGCCGCTTCTCGGCTCCGGTGATCCCCGGGGACACCATCAGCGTCGACCTGTGGCGCGAAGGCAGGACCGTCTCCTTCGAGGCCCGCGTCGCAGCCCGGGGGGCCACGGTGATAAAGAACGGCAAGACGGTCCTGCGGTAGGCGCGAGAAAGGAGCGCCGCCCGCGGAGGCGACGCTCCTGTTCGTGGTCCCGAACCGATCCGCTCAGGCGGCCTGCTTGCTGACCTTGCGCGGGTGGAAGAACAGCGCCTGGCCGATCGCCGCCCGCCTCGGCGCGCAGCTGGCGCAGGACTTCCAGGCCGTCCATCACCGGCATGTTCCAGTCCAGAAGCATCACGTCGGGCCGGTCGCGCCGGACGCGGGCCAGGGCCTCGCGCCCGTCGGCCGCCTCCATCACCTCGCAGCCCAGCCGCTCCAGGATGGTCCTGGCCACCACGCGGATCACGCGATTGTCGTCGACGACGAGGCAGGTGGTCACGGGGAGCCCTCTCCGATCTTGAGACCGGAGCATGCCGCGGCATGGTTAAGGAGCTGTAGCAAGAACCACAAGAAGCTTGGCCCTGGGGGCCAGGTTCAGGCCGGCACGGTCGCCACGAAGGCCACCCGCTCCTCGCCCACGTCGGCGAACACGCGGCCGCCGGCGTCGGTCAGCAGCAGATGGACGTAGTAGGCCTGGACCCAGTGGCCGTGCAGGCCCTCGTCCATGGGCTGTCCGGCGAGGCCCGCCAGCACCTCGGCCCGCAGCCGGGCGCGCGGGCCGGCAGCCTCGATGGCCACGGCCAGCGACGACCCCTCGACCACGGCCCGCACCCGGGCCTGGCCGCCGGTGGGCAGGGCGGCGCCGGCCATCTGGGCGAGGTTCAGCAGGGTTCGCGCGGCCGGCTTGTTGATCGACGGGGGGACCACCTCCCAGGCGAGCTCGGCGCGCATGTGACGGAACATGCCCTGCACCAGCTTCTCCAGCTCGCGCGGGTCGAAGGTCTCGGCGGCGGCCGAGGCGCCGAAGGCCACGCGGCTGAACGCCAGCAGGTCGGCGAGCTTGCGCGCCGACGAGGCGATCAGGCCCATGGCGTCCTCGCGCATGTCCTGGGCCGAGGGGTCCTCCAGCAGGTCCAGTCCCGACACGATGGCGCTCGCGGGGCTGATGAAGTCGTGGCACATGCGCGCCGCCAGATAGGCCGCCAGGTCGGCGGGTCGGACCGCGGGGGCGGGGCCTGGGACGATTCTGTCACTCATCAGGCAACCTTGGCGTGATTTGAGTCTTTGGAAAACCTTGGCTGGCGCTTATGAGGGCGCGCCATTTTCCTGAGAATTGACGGACAGAGATGAACGATGTGGGGGCCGCGCTGGCCGAAATCTGCGAAGCCGCCGGCAAGCTGATCCTGCCCCTGTGGGGCGCCGGGATCACGGTGGACCGCAAGGCCGACGAGAGCCCGGTCACCGAGGCCGACCGCCGCGGCGAGGCGTTCATCCTGGAGGCGCTCGCCCGCGCCTTCCCCGGCGTGCCGGTGATCTCCGAGGAGGACGCCAGCGAGTTCGGCACGCCAGACGCCATCGGCCCGCGCTTCTTCCTGGTCGACCCCCTGGACGGCACCAAGGCCTTCGTGCGCGGCGATCCCAACTTCACGGTCAACATCGGCCTGATCCAGGACGGGCGGCCGGTGGCAGGCGCCGTGGTCGCCCCGCCCACCGAGGAGACCTGGTTCACCGAGGGCGGCCAGGCGTTCAAGCGCATCAAGGGCGGCCGGGCCGAGCCGGCGCGCGTGCGCCCCTGGCCTGAAGGCTCGGCCATCGCCCTGATCAGCCACACCATGAAGATCGAGGAACAGGACAGCCTCGCCGCCCAGTACGGTTTCTCGGTCCGCCAGGCGATGGACTCCTCGATAAAGTTCTGCCGGATCGCCGAAGGCTCGGCCGACATCTATCCGCGCCACGGGCCAACCATGGAGTGGGACATCGCCGCGGCCCACGCAGTGCTGGAGGCGGCCGGCGGGACGGTGACCGGCCTGGACGGCGCGCCCTTCGTCTACGGCAAGGCCGACGCCGGCTTCCGCAACGGCTTCTTCGTAGCCAAGGGCGGCTAGATCTTCTTCACGAAGACCCAGGCGCTGGTGATGGGAGCTGTGGCTGGCGCGACGAGGCGCTGGGCCTCGGCGGGACGCGGTGCGAGGGCGGCGTAGCCCAGGAAGCCGATCAGGAAGGCGATCGCCGCCAGGAATACGAACGGTCGGAAAATCTCGAAGGCGTCCATGCCCGCGCTCCCTTCCATGGGAATACGCACGAAGGACGGATTCGGTTGCCGATTAGTTGAGACGCAGGCGCACGCGTTCGCGGGCGGCGCGGGCGGCCAGCGCGGCGCCGCCATCCAGCACCGTGGCCCGGGCCAGCGCCTCCAGCGCCCCGGCCAGGGCGCCCTGGCCCTCGCGGGCGGCGGCCACGTCAAGCCACGGGCGGTGGTCCTTGGGGTCCAGCAGGGCGCGGCGCAGGGCGGCGCGCTCGGCCCGCGCATAGTCCCGGACATTGGTCGCCCGGGCGAAGATGTTGTTCTGCAGGCGCATCAGCACCGCCCGGTCGCTCACCGGCGCCATCAGCTGGTCGAGGCGTTCGGCGACGTTGGGGGTCAGGCCGGCGTGCAGGGCCCGGCGGGTCAGCTCCGACGGCAGCACCACCCGGCCTTCGCTGAACGGGTCCAGCGCCAGCGGCCCTTCGTGGGTGTCGATCCGCAGCAGGAAGTGGCCGGGGAAATCGACGCCCTGGACCGTGAGACCGCAGCGCCGGGCGACGTGCAGATAGAACACCCCCAGCGCCACCGGCAGGCCCTTGCGCCGCTCGCAGACCGCCAGGATGTCGGCGTTGTCGGGGTTCTCGTAGGTGAACAGGTCGCCGCCCAGGCCCAGGTCGCCGGCCATGGCCTCGGCCAGGGCCTCCTCCGGGCTCTCGCCCTGCAGCCGCTGTGACAGCCGCTCGATGCCGGTGGCGGCCAGGTCCCAGGCGCCCTGAGGATCGCGGCTCGGGTCCTCGTGCAGGGCGCAGGCGATGGCCGCGCCCAGCAGGGGGAAGTCGCCGTTCTGGGCGTCGCCTGCCTCACGCAGCGTCGTCTCGGCCTCTTCGCGGTTCATTGGCGGCTCAATGCCATACCCTCACGCGCCCTTCCAGGCGTCGGGAACATGCCGAGGAAGCCGGCCGGGCGCGAGCGCCATCAGGTCGAGGCGGACGGCGGCCCCCGCCAGCGCCGGCCGACGGGCGGCGAGGGTGGCGCCGGCGCGGCGCAGGCGGGCGCGCTGGTCGTGGCGCACGGACTCCAGGGCCGCCATCAGGGTGGCGCGGCGCTTCACCTCCACCACCGCCAGCACCCCGGCGCGGATGGCCAGGAGGTCGATCTCCGCCTGCGGCGTCTTCAGGCGGAAGCCCAGGATGCGGTAGCCCTTGGCCATCAGCCACAGGGCCGCCAGCCACTCCCCGCGCCGGCCGGAGACGCGCGCCGCCGCGCCGCGGATGGAGCGCGCCGGCCTCACCCTTGGCTCTTCAGCGCCATGGCCCGGCGGTAGAGGTCGCGGCGCGGGAGCCCCAGCGCCTTGGCCACCTCGGCGGCCGCCTCTGCCGGCCGCAGGCGGCTGAGCGCATCGGCCAGGGCCGCGTCGACGTCGGCGGCGGTGGCCTCCTGCTCGCGGCCGGGGCCCACCAGGATCACCAGCTCCCCCTTGGGCTCGGCAAACCTGGGATCGGCCGCCAGCTCGGCCAGCGTACCGCGCACGATGGTCTCATAGAGCTTGGTGAGTTCTCGGCAGACCGCCGCCTCGCGCGCGCCCAGCACGGCCGCCATGTCGGCAAGGCTGGCCGCCAGCCGCGAGCCGCCCTCGAAGAACACCAGAGTCGCGCGCACGCCGGCCAGGCCCTCGAGAAAGGTGCGCCGGGCGGCGGACTTGGGCGGGGGAAACCCTGCGAACAGGAAGCGGTCGGTGGGCAGGCCGGCCGCCGACAGCCCGGCCAGCAGGGCCGAGGCGCCCGGGATCGGCCAGACGGCGTGACCCTCCGCCGCCACCTCACGCACCAGCCGGTAGCCGGGATCGGAGACCAGCGGCGTGCCGGCGTCCGACACCAGCGCCACCCGCCCGCCCTCGGCCAGCGCCGCCAGGATGCGCGGCCTGGCCTGCTCGGCCTGATGCTCATCATAGCGCTGCAGCTTGGCGGATATCCCATAGGCGGCCAGCAGCTTGCCGGTGACGCGGGTGTCCTCGGCCAGCACCAGGTCGGCGCCGGCCAGGACGTCGAGGGCCCGAAGCGTGATGTCGCGCAGGTTGCCGATCGGCGTCGCCACGACATAGAGCCCGGGAGCCAGGGGCGCGTCGCTGAGGGCGGGAATGGGCGGGTGGCGGGCCATGGGCGGGAGGGTTCGCCGCTCCGGGTACGAAAGGCAAGCGCCCATCCCACTACACCATCGTCATCCCCGGGCTTGTCCCGGTCACCCATGAACACCGCATCCGATCAGGTTCCAGAGTCGGTGTTCATGGGTGACCGGGACAAGCCCGGCCATGACGACGATCTAGAGGGCTAACTCGGCCGTCAGCCGGTCCAGCACCAAGCGGCCAGCCCGCGTCGCGCGCAGGCACAGCGGGTCGGCGGCCAGCAAGCCCATCCCCACCAGATCCGCCACCCTGGCCGCCCCCGGCGACAGCCCCAGCGCCGCCAGTTCCGAGAACGGAACGCCATCGTCGATCCGCAGTCCGCTCAGCAGGCGTTCCTGGGCCGCCTCGCGCGCGTCCAGCTCCTCGTCGGCGTCGACGCCTGAGCCTGTGGCGGCCACGCGGGCGATGTAGCCGGCCGGCGTCCTGGCCGCGACCGTGGCGTGCCGCACGCCGTCCCGGGTGATCCGGCCGTGGGCGCCAGGGCCGGCGCCCACATAGTCTTGGCCCCGCCAGTAGACGAGGTTGTGCCTTGAGCGCGCCGCCTCGCCCCGGGCATGGTTGGAGACCTCGTAGGCGTCGAATCCGGCGGCCTCCAGCACCGCCTGGGTCATCTCGAACAGATCCGCGCCGGTGTCCGGGCCGGGCGGGACCAGCGCGCCCCGCCGCACCGCCCGGTCGAACGCGGTGCCGGTCTCGATGGTCAGCTGGTAGGGCGAGACATGCTCGGCGCCCAGGTCCAGGGCGCGGCCCAGTTCCTCGCGCCAGCCGGCCGGCGTCTGGCCCGGGCGGGCGTAGATCAGGTCGATGGACAACCGCGGGAAAGCGGCGCGCGCGGCCCGCGCCGCCCGCAGGCCGGCGGCGGCGTCATGGTTGCGGCCCAGGAACGCCAGGGCTTCATCGTCCAGGGACTGCAGGCCGAGAGATAGGCGGTTCACGCCGGCGTCAGCAAAGGCCTGGAAGCGGCCGGCCTCGGCGTCGGTGGGATTGGCCTCCAGGGTGACCTCCAGGTCGGGCTCAGGCGACCACAACCGCCGGGCCGCCGCGACGATCGCGCCCGCCGCCGCCGGGTCCATCAGCGAGGGCGTGCCGCCGCCCAGGAACACCGAGACCAGCCGCCTAGGCCCGGTGAGCGCCGCCTGGGACGCGAGGTCCGCGACGATGGCCTCCACAAGCGCGGCCTGTTCGGCCGTCCGCCCCCGGTCGCGGCGGACGTTGAAGTCGCAGTAGGGGCAGACCCGCGCGCAATAGGGCCAGTGGACATAGACCCCCAGCGGGGCCGGGGGCGTCAAAACAGCGCCGCCTTGAGCTTCGCGAAAGCCAGCGCCCGGTGGCTCATGGCGTCCTTCTTCACCGGGTCCATCTCACCGAAGGAGATATCGAAGCCGGCGGGCACGAAGATCGGGTCGTAGCCGAATCCCCGCTCCCCGCTGGGCGGGAAGCGCAGCGTCCCATCCAGGCGGCCTTCCACCACCACCGCCGGGCCGTCGGGCCAGGCCACCGCCAGGGCGCAGCTGAACCAGGCCGACAGGTCCTCGGCGCCCGCCTCCTCCAGCCGGGCCGCCACCTTGGCCATGGCCTCGCCGAAGTCCTTGCCTGGACCCGCCCAGCGCGCGGAGTAGATCCCCGGGGCGCCGTCCAGGGCGGCGACGGACAGGCCGGAATCGTCGGCCAGCGCCACCAGGCCGCTGGCCCGGGCGGCCGCGCGGGCCTTCAGCAGGGCGTTGCCCTCGAAGGTGGTCTCGGTCTCCTCGGGCTCGGGCAGGCCAAGCTCGCCGGCGGTCACCAGCGTGAAGCGGTTCTCCAGGATCGCGGCCAGCTCGCGCGCCTTGCCGGCGTTGTGGGTCGCCACCACCAGGCGCGCACCGGTCTCGAGCTTCAGGCCCATGGTCTGCTCCGCTTGCCGGGCGGGTCATATCAGGTTGCGGGATGTTAGTTCCAGGCCGGCCGCTACGCCTTCCGAGGCGGGGTCGCCTGGTTGCGCCGGGGATCCGAACCGACGATCTGAGGACGAGGGGCGCCGATCCACGTCAAGCTCGACAGCCTGCCCCTGGCGTGGCGCATGTCCCTGGCCACCCTTTGCCGTGACCTGGACTGCCAGCCGGGCTGGCCTGTTCACTTATGAAGCGGAAACCCGTCAAAAAACGACCTAAATGACCGCATAATTTAGCAATTATTTATGACGTATCGTCAGAAAACTATTGCGGACGATCCGGGTGCGACCTATATGCAATGCAACATGCTGCACCCCACACAAGGAGCTTCCCCATGCGCGCCTTCTTTGAACGTCTCGTGGACGCCCTGATCGGCCCGATCGCGCGTCAGTTCGACATGCTGCCGCCGAAGGTCGCGCACAACGTCCTGAACATGCTCTGATCGCCGGTGGCCGGCGGCGGGAGGATTCAGGCGGCCGCCGCCGCCTTCTGCAGGACGCAAAGCTCGCCGATCCCCTTGCGGGCAAGGCTGAACAGCTCTTCGAACTCGCCCTGGCTGAAGCCGCGCTTCTCGCCGGTGGCCTGGATCTCCACGATATCGCCCGCCCCGGTGAGCACGAAGTTGGCGTCGGCCTCGGCGTTGGAGTCCTCCTCGTAGTC
>CANJKG010000159.1 GCA_947474775.1 Caulobacteraceae bacterium
CGCCGAGTTCGACGACGCCTCCGACGAGAAGCGCCCCACGGTCCAGGTGGGCGACCCTTTCGCCGAGAAGCTCTTGATCGAGGCCACCCTGGAGCTGATGGCCTCCGGCGCCGTGGCCGCCATCCAGGACATGGGCGCCGCCGGCCTCACATCTTCGTCGGTGGAGATGGCCGGCAAGGGTGGCGTCGGCATCGAACTCGACCTCGACGCCGTGCCCCAGCGCGAGGAGGACATGAGCGCCTACGAGATGATGCTCTCGGAGAGCCAGGAGCGGATGCTGGCGATCCTGAAGCCCGGCCGCGAGGCCGACGGCGAGCGAATTTTCGCCAAGTGGGGCCTGGACGCCGCCACCATCGGCTGGACCACCGACACCGGCCGCATGGTCCTGAAGCACAAGGGCCAGGTGGTGGCCGACGTGCCGCTGGCGCCCCTGTTCGACGACGCCCCGCTCTACGACCGGCCCTGGGTGGAGCAACCGGCGAGACCCCGCTTCGACGGCGGCTTCGTGCCGCCCCCGGCCGACTACACCCAGGCGATCCTGACCCTGATGGGCGCCCCGGACATGGCCTCCAAGCGCTGGATCTGGGAACAGTACGATCGCCACGTGATGGCCGACACCCTGGAGGACAGCGCCACCGGGGCCGACGCCGGCATCGTGCGGGTCCACGGCACCAAGAAAGCGCTGGCGGTTACCTCCGACGTCACCCCCCGCTACGTCCAGGCCGATCCCTACGAGGGCGGCAAGCAGGCGGTGGCCGAGGCCTGGCGCAACCTGATCTCCGTGGGCGCCGACCCCATCGCCATCACCGACAACCTGAATTTCGGCAATCCGGAGCGGCCGGAGATCATGGGCCAGATCGTGCGCGCCATCGACGGCATGGCCGAGGCCTGCCGGGCCCTCGACTTCCCGGTCGTGAGCGGCAACGTCAGCCTCTACAACGAGACCAATGGTGCGGCCATTCCGCCCACGCCCACAGTGGGTGCCGTGGGCGTCCTCACCGACTATGCCCGCCGGGCCGACTTCTCCTCCATGCGCGCCGGCGACAGCCTGGTGCAGCTGGGCGTCACCATCGGCGAGCTGGGCGCCACCATGTACCTACGCGAGGTGCTGGGCCGCGAGGAAGGCGCCCCGCCGCCCGTGGACCTCGCCGCCGAGCGGCGCAATGGCCAGCTGGTCCGCATCCTGATCCAGGAGGGCCACGTGAGCGTGGTCCACGACCTCTCCGATGGCGGCCTGATCGCCGCGGTGGCCGAGATGGCCATGGCCTCCGACGTCGGCGTCCGACTGAACATCGAGCCTTCCGCCCGCGCCCACATCATGCTCTTCGCCGAGGACCAGGCCCGCTACCTGATCGCCACCGCCAAGCCTGAGGCGGTGATCGCCGCCGCCCGCCAGGCCGGCGTCCCGGCCGACGTGGTGGGCGAAGCGGACGGCGCCGCCCTCTCCGCCCCTGGCCTGTTCGACATCCCTCTCGCCGACCTCCGTCGCGCCCATGAGGACTGGCTACCCGCCTATATGGAGGCTTAGCTAAACGCTACCGATCGCGTCGCGTGCGCATCCAATCCCCTTGGACATGGGATCTGCCTCATCCAGTTCCTCCGCCGCGGCTATGACGAGGTGGCGACTCCCGCCTGAGCCTGTGGCGGTGCTATCAGAGGGAGGTTCAGCGGAGTCGCCCAATGCCTATGCCCATCGCCGCCCTGGAGACCGTGTTGCGCGAGGGCTTCCCCGACGCGGAGATTGTGGTGGAGGATCTGGCCGGGGACGGCGACCACTATAAGGCCCGCATCGTCTCATCCGCCTTCCAGGGCCTGTCGCGGGTGAAGCAACACCAGCTGGTCTACGCCGCGCTGAAAGGCCGCATGGGCGGCGAACTGCACGCGCTGGCCCTGGAGACCTCGGCGCCGGCTTGACCCGGGCCGCCCGGCTCCCTAGCTCTTGCGCGTATCGAAAGGCCCTCCAGATGACCGACGCCGCCACCGCCAACCCCGTCCATGACTTCATCGGCAAGACCGTGGCCGAGCACCCTGTGGTGCTGTTCATGAAGGGCGAGCCGGATCAGCCGCGCTGCGGCTTCTCCGCCACCGTGGTGAAGATCCTCGACGCCGTGGGCACGGAATTCGTGGGCGTCGATGTCCTGCAGAGCGAGCCGCTGCGCGAAGGCATCAAGGCCTTCTCCGACTGGCCGACCATCCCGCAGCTCTATGTGAAGGGCGAGTTCGTCGGCGGCTGCGACATCGTCCGCGAGATGTACGAGAACGGCGAACTGAAGACCCTGCTGGGTGAGCACGGCCTCCTTCTCGACTAGGCCGGTTCAGAAGCCCCGCGAAATCTCCACGCCAATGGTTCGGGGCCGCTGCGGCGTCACCTGCCGGTTCTGGCCGAAGCTGAACGGATTGCCGTAGGCGAAGGTGTCGCTCACCACATCGCCTGGGTTGATGATGTAGATCTCCCCTTCCCATCGGCGCGCGATCAGGCCGGCTGAGAGACGGGCGCGCAGGTAGCCGCCCATCTGCCGCGCCAGCGCCGGGTCGAAGGTCACTTGCGAGCGCCCCACATAGTTCGCCTCCCCCACCAGCCGCACTGACAGATCGCCGCCGATCTCCCGCTCATAGATCGCCAGGATTCCGCCCGAGAAGTCCGGCGCGCTCGGAAGGCCCCGCGTCAGCTGCGGCGCGAAGTCGGGGTTGGGCCGGCCGCTGCGGGTGTGGGAGACCAGGGTGTTGGCCCGCAAGGACAGGCCCATGTCCCAGAAATAGGTCAATTCCGCTTCGATCCCGGCGATCTTGGCGTCGCCCACATTGGCCGTATACGGAATGCCTGATGGGCGGAACTGGTCGGTCTGGATATTGATCCAGCGATCGTAGAAGAGCGCCGAGCGGAAGGCCAGGCGGTCGCGGAACGCCCGGGCCTTCCACCCGACCTCATAGTTAACCAGGCGATCCGGGCTGAAGGTCTCCCGGCTCGCCGGCAACGGGTTGGCGCCGCCGGAGTTGATTCCGCCGGCCCGGTAGCCCTGCGACACCACCGCGTAAAGAAGGCCTCCGGATGAGAGCTCCCGCTGCAGCGACAGCTTCGGCGACACGCCGCTGAAATCCGCGGTGCGCTGGAACGCGCGTGGCGCAAAGCGTTGCGACGTCACCTCCGAGGTGGTGCGCGCGCGGATGTCGAACAGTCGCGCGCCCAACGCCAGCGTCCACCCCTGGGCGATCTCGTAGGAGCCTTCGCCATAGACCGCCACTTCCCGGATCCGGTCGCGCCGCAGATCCTGGTAGACCGTGACGAACGGCCGGCCGGCGTATCGCACCTGCAGGGCCGTGGGCGAGCGCTCCGAAGTGTCCGAGGCATAGAGCCCCGCCAGCCACCCGAAGCGGCCCGAGCCCCGTGACGTGAGGACCAGATCCTGAACGACCATCTCCGTGCGGGTGCGATCCGAATAGAGTCCAGCCTCCGGTGCGGGCGCCGGAGGCGGCGGGGTGTACACCCCCACCACCGCCGAGGCGTCATAGGTGCTGGAGTAGGCGTGACGCACATAGCCGGTCGAGGAGACCAGCTCGGCCCAGCCCCAGGCGCCGCGGACCGTCGCGGTGACCAGGCCGATGTCGTTCTCATGCGGCTCGGCGACCCGGTTGGCCCGCACCCGCCCCATCGCCTGGGTCGTATAGTGGGTGTCGTCGGAGCGGAGGTGCTGGATGGCGCCCGCCAGGTCCATCGTCCAGGTGTCGCTGGGTTGCAGGCTGAGCGCGAAGCGCCCGCCGTCGCGCCGGGTGCGGTCCACATCCTTCCGCTGGAGCCGAGTATCGTCGAGATAGCCGCCCTCGACCTCGTGATAGGCCGAGATCCTCAGGCCCGCGACGCCGGCCACGATCGGGAAATTGGCGTAGCCCTCCAGCGTCCGGCTGGGGGCGCCGTCCTCGGTGCTTGAGACGGAGCCACGCGCCTCTCCGGAGGGGTTCATCAGATCGGGCTTGCGGGTGACGATGCGATAGATGCCGCTCAGGGAGCCGCCGCCGTACAGCGCCCCTTGCGGTCCCCGGATCACCTCCACCCGCTCCACATCCACCAACCGCAGGTCCGGATCGGGCGCGTTGTAGTTGATCGGCGTGTCATCGAGATAGGTGCCCACAGTCGACCGCGCCCGGCCTGTGAAGGCGCCGTCCGACAGGCCCCGAAGCAGCAGCTTGTCCCGCCCCGGTCCGAGATTGGTGGTGAGCACGCCGGCGAGCTGGCCCACCGTGCTTCCCGGGTCGTTGGCGCCCGTGCGGGAGAGCTGGTCCGCGCCGATCACGCTCACGGCCACGGCCAGCCGCTCGGTGCTCTGCACCCGCTTGGTCGCGGTGACCAGCACTTCGGAGACCACGGTGATCTTCGGCGGCGGCGGTGACGGCGCGATCGGCGGGGCCGGCGTGATCTCCACCGACCGCGCCGCCTTCAGGCGCCAGACGCAGGGCGCGCCGGCCAGCAGCCGGGTCAGCGCCTCCTCCACCGTGAAGGCGCCGTCCAGGGCGGGACTGTTCCCCCTGCAGGCGCCCGCGCCCAGCAGTGAGACGTCGCCCTGAAGGGCCAGGTCGATGAGAGCTTCAGCGCATGCCTTGGGTGCGATCTTGAATCGCACGCGAGAGGGCACCGCCTCCGCCGGGGCGGACGCCAGCATGACCATGGCCGCGCAGGCCAGGCCGCCCGGGATCCGCCAACGCCTCAGGATGGAATTCCCCCTTTGCCCTCGGAGGCTCACCGTCTCCGGAGCAGCACACCTTCGTCCGACGGTACCGCTCTTACCGGCAGCATCAAGGTCAGGCGTTTAACAACCTCGGCCTGGGTGTCCACCACCAGCACGCCGGAGACCGGCGTCGCGGCGAGGTCGGCGTCGATGATGCGGATAGGCGTCGGGAACTGCCGGTTGAGATCGTCGACCACGTTTGCCAGGGTCTCGTTGCGGTAAACCACCCGTCCCGTGCGCCAGCTCAGGGCCTCGGCGGCGGCCACCGCGCTTATGTTGGCCTCGCCGTCGCCGGCGAGTTCCAGGCGGTCGCCCGGCCCCAGCATATAGGCGCCGTCCACCCCCGTGCCCGGCCGCACCTCGACCTTGCCGCGGGTCACCGTCACCGCTAGGTCGTCGCCCCGGTTACGGACGTCGAACTGAGTGCCCACGACGCGCACGATATGGTCGCCGGCGGTGATCACGAAAGGCCGGTCGGAGTCGGCGGCCACGTCGAACACCGCCTCGCCCTCGCCGATGACCACCCGCCGTGCGTCGCGCGCCAGGGTCACGGTCAGACGGGTCTCGGCGTTGAGGTCCACGCGCGAGCCGTCGGCCAGCTCCACAGTGCGGTGTTCGCCCTTGGCGGTCGCATAGACGTCCGTCACGGGGTCGGCCAGCAAGCCGGGCAGGATAGCCAGCGCCACCGTCGCGGCGGCCGCCAGCCCGCCTCCGGCGATCAGCCAGCGACGGTCCGGGCGCCGGCGGACCGGCCGCCGCGCGGCGGACAGCTGGCTCATGACCGCGCTAGCGGAATCGCCGAACACGTTCCAGGTCGCCAGCGCCCGGTCATAGGCCCAGCGGTTCTCGGGTGAGGCCTCAAGCCAGGTGTCGAAGGCCAGCGCATCGGAATCGTCGAAGTCGCGGCTCTGCAGCCGGGCCAGCCACACCCCGGCCTCCGCCATCGGCGGATCGTCCTCGCAGGAAAAAATCCCTCCGGTCATCGACTACCTGCCTGACCCTGTACGGTCGAGTCTGAGACGTCGCCGACGCCCCTGAACCCTACCTCGGCAGGTAAATTGCCGCCGCCCGATGAATGCAACCTTAAGGTGAGCGCCCGCACCGCCACGACGTTGGCGATCCGGTAGAGCTGCGCCACCGGGGCGCGTCCGTCCGGCTCCTCCTCGCGCGCCGACAACTTCAGGTAAAGGTCCCGCGCCAAATCCTCGCCGCGCGCCCGCGACCCCATCCGGCCGGCGAAGAACCGCACCAGGTTGGCGCGCTTGTGCTGGTAGGCGGCCAGCAACGGATCGGCGCCCGCGATATCCTCGCGCCGGTCCCGCAGCCCCGCATCTCCGTCGACCGGCGGCAAATCCTGCTCCCTGGCCCCTTGGCTCCGGACTTCGAAGCGCCGCCTAGGGTAAACCAGACCGCCCGCAGCTCCAAATCAGAGCCGGGCGGCGATCTTGTGGGCCAGCTCCTGCTCCATGCCGCGATGGGCCCTGGTGTCCCCGGAGGTGAGGTGAACCGAGATTCCGAAGCTCACCGCCTTCTTCCGCACCGCCACCCCGCTGCCCCAGATCAGCCCCTCGTCGCCAATGGTCACCGGGGTCGGCGCCCGGCTGATGGCGTGGCTCTCCGCGGCGTCGCGGAAGTCCTGCAGGTATTTCTTCGCCCCTTCCGGCCCCTCCGGCCAGACCATGACGTTGAGGATGGCGAAGCTCACCCCGCCAATAGGCTGGCGCGGATCAGGCGCCTCGCCCTGCGCCAGCGGCGCGACCCACGAGCAGGTCGACGAACGCCGCCCGGCCTCGTTCACCTCCTGCGCCGTGCGTCCGCGCGTCACGTTGAATCCGACCACCGCGGCGACCTCGCCGGCGCTCAGCAGGTCGCACGCGTGCAGGTGAGCCTCTTCCGCCCCAGCCGCGACCGGCGCCCAGAGGCTGGCGGCCAGGGCCAGCAGCTGCGATCTGGCTGTGAGCGGCATCACGGTCTCCCTGCGCGCAGCGGTCACGCGACCATAGCCGGCCCACCCCCCGCAAGGCCATATGCGCCCGCCGCCAAGCGGGATTAGGATGACCACAGAACATGATTCTGGGGACAAATGCTGATGGATAACGCAGGCGAGGTTCGGGCATGGCGCCCCGCCCCCGATTCCGTGCACCTGCTGAGGACCACCCAGCAGGTCCAGTACCAGCTCAGCCAGATGGCCGACCAGAAGGCCTCGATCCTGCTGGGCATCACCTTCGTGATCTTCACCATCTCGCTCAGCCAGGCGCAACGCGCCTCGCCGCCAGTGCCTCTGATGGTGCTTGGCGCAGCGGCGTTCTTCGCGGCCCTGCTGACCGTGATGGCCGTCCTGCCCTCGGTGCAGAAGCCGCCCAGGATTGGCGACAAGGGCGGAAACGTCCTGTTCTTCGCCACCTACACCCAAATGTCGGAGGACGACTATGTCCGGCACATGCTCGACATCACCTGCGACCACGAGAAGGTCTTCGAGACCTTCATCCGCGACATACACCAGAACGGCTGCGTCCTGGCGCGCAAGAAGTACAAGCTCCTGGGCTACGCCTACCGCGTTCTCCTGGCGGGCATGGTCGCCAGCTTGGTGGCGTTCATCGCGCCGTATGTGACAGAGTGGATCAGCGGCTGACGTCGCGTTGAGCAGCGCGGCGCTGCCGTAGGGCGAGAGCTTGAGCCGGGAGAGGCACTCGAGACCTTCGAGATAGTTCTCCCCCAGCGAGTGGTTGTCCTCGCCCGCGCAGCGGTCCAGGGCAAGACGCAGGGCGCAATCCCCAGGCCTCGCAACACTTGAGTGTCACATCCATCGCGGCGAACGATCGCCCAACTACACCGCAGTGCAGAGTTCTTCTTGAAGGGGGTTCTGACGCGTGGAACAGTCCTCTGGAGGGTCCAGGATAGGGCTCGGGAGGGAAGGCATGGCGCGAACCATTCGCCTGTGGCGGGCGATCCTCTGCGGCGCCGCGGCCTTGATGACCGGGACCCACACGATGGCGGCCGACAGACCCGCCGCGCCGCCGAGCGCGGATCCGGGCGCGGCGGGTTTCTCGGGGGAGCGTCTGGCGCGGCTGAACGAGGCTGTGCGGGCCCAGGTGACGGCCGGCAAGTTCGCAGGCGTCTCGA
>CANJKG010000160.1 GCA_947474775.1 Caulobacteraceae bacterium
ATTGTACTCCGCCGCCGGCACCTGCTTCAGGGCCGCGGCGTGGATCACCACGTCGACGCCACGCATGGCCAGCGTCAGCCGCTCGCGGTCGCGGACATCGCCCAGAAAGAAGCGCATGCGGGCCAGGACCTCGCGGTCGAAGCGCTCGGCGAGATCGATCTGCATCTCGCTCTGCTTCAGCTCGTCGCGGGAATAGACGATCAGCTTGCGGGGCCTGGCCTGGCCCAACACCGTTTCGACGAACCGGCGGCCAAACGAGCCCGTGCCGCCCGTCACCAGGATCACCTTGTCGTCGAGGTCCAGACTCTTGGCGTGAAACGGGCCAATGGGCTCTCCGCGGGCGATTCGCCCCACTGTCCGCCGCCTCGCGTAAAGAGAGCGCTAACTAAGCTGAGCGACCATGGGTGGATGATCCGTCGTCGCCTCCTCGCCGCCCTCATGCTGGCGTCCGTCGCGCCGATGGCGATCGCGCCCAGAGCGGTCGCCTCCGGGAAAAAGCCCGAGAAGAAGAAGAGCGGCGGCGAGAGCTTCCTGCCCGTGGGCGGGGTCTCGGCCACCGCCAACAAGGGCGGCGGGCGCCGCGGGGTGCTCTCGGTGGAGTGCGGCCTGGACATCCCCGACGAGAAGCTGCGCGACGCCGCCACGAAGGCCATGCCCCGGCTTCGCGCCGGCTACATGCAGGCGCTGACGATCTACGCTGGCGGCTTGCGCCCGGCCGAACCGCCGAGCCCCGACATCCTGGCCCAGACGATGCAGCGGCAGACGGACATGGTCCTGGGCCGCCCTGGCGCCCGGTTCCTGATCGGCTCGATCATCATCAGCTAGCCGCCGGCCCGGCTGGTCACATGGCCGATATGCCGCCGTCGAGCTTCAGTTCCGCCCCGGTCATGAACCGGCTCTCGTCCGAGGCGAGATAGATCACCGCATTGGCCACGTCCGCCGGCTGGCCGATGCGGCCCAGCGGGATCTGGCGGGCCAGCTTCGCCTCCGCCGCCTCCTTGCCGAACTGCTGGCGGTAAGGGTCGAGGATCGGGGTGTCGATGAAGGTCGGGTGGACCGAGTTCGAGCGGATATCCAGGCCCTGCTTGGCGCAATGCAGGGCGATGGTCTTGGACAGCAGCCAGACCCCGGCCTTGGAGGCGTTGTAGGCCGGGGAGTTGTGTCCGGCGATCAGGCCCGCGATCGAGGAGATGTTGACGATCGAGCCCGGCTGGTTCCGCCGCAGGTACTTCAGCGCATGCTTGGTCCCGAGGAACACCGAATCCACATTGATGCTCATCACCAGCTTCCAGTCCTCGAGGCTGAGCTCCTCGATGTCGCCCCGGAGGCTGATCCCGGCGTTGTTGACCAGCACTGAGATGCCGCCCATGGCCTCGTCGGCTTCCTCCAGGGCGTAGGTCCACTGCTCCTCGCGGGTCACGTCGAGGGGAAAGGCGAAGGCGACGCCCGGCCCATGAGCGGCCTCGATCTCCGCCGCCGTCGCCTTGGCCTTCTCGAAGTTGATGTCGGCAATGGAAACCTTGGCGCCCTCCGCCGCCAACCCCTGCGCCATGGCCGCGCCCAGGCCCTGGGCCGCACCGGTGATGAACGCCTTCTTGCCTGCAACGCGATCGCCCATAGCCGTGCTCCCTAAACCTGTCCGCCCGCCGCCTCGTCCATGAACCGGGCGAGCGCCACGTCGAGTTCCGTGACGCCGCCAGCATCGTGGGTCGCCAGCGTGACTTCCACCCGGTTGTAGACGTTGAGCCACTCCGGATGGTGGTCCAGCTGCTCGGCCTTCATCGCCGCCCGGGTCATGAAGGCGAAGGCGGCGTTGAAGTCCGCGAAGCGATAGGTGCGGCGGATGGCGTCACGGTCGTCCGCCTGGGTCCAGCCGGGCAGGGCCGCCAGCGCAGCGGGCGCCCCGATCTTCGCCGGCCGGCTCACGCGACCGCCCCCGCCCCGAGCGCCAATCCCGTCACCCGCGAAAGGTCGGCCAGCGCCTGTTCCTCGCTCACCACCTTGATCGCCGTCATCCCCAGCGCCGCCGCCGGCTTGCAGTTGATGCCCAGGTCGTCGAGGTAGACGCAACCGCCGGGCGCAACGCCCAGGGCCTCGCACATCATCAGATAGATCTTCGGGTCCGGCTTCCGCACGCCGGCCAGCGAGCTTTCTATGAGGTGGTCGAAGCTGCCCATGATCTCGCGGATCGCCGCCTGGCGCGCCGGGTCCTTGAACGGCCGGCGGCCGGGGCTTTCATCGGAGGCCATGTTGTTGGTGATGCAGCCCACCTTGAACCGGCGCTTGCAGGCCGCCAGCGCCGCCACCATCCGCGGCCGGATGGCGCCCGACAGCAAGGGCATGACCGCGCGGCCCGGCATCGGATGGCCCAGCGCCGCGGTCTCCTCGAGGAACAGGGCGTCGAACCGGTCCATGTCGATGGCGCCACGCTCGAACAGGGCCCAGGCGTTGGTGTCGGGATTGAGCGAGTTCACCCGCCGGATCAGGTCGCGCGGCAGGCCCGATTCCGCCTCATAGCGGTTGAAGTTCTCGAAAGGCGAGGTGGTGAACACCCCTCCGAAATCGAAGATCACCGCCTCGACCGGCATCACGCGCTCCTCATGGCTCAAGACCGCAGAGGTCTAGGCAGGGCGCATGTCCGGTGCAAGGGCGCCGCGCGATCTGCTATCTGGCGCTGGTGAGCCCCCCTCGCCAACCCCTCGCCAGAAGCTGGTCGCCTGGCGCTCTTTCGCGCCCGCTGCGGATGGCGCTCTACGCCGCGGCCGTGGGCGTGCTGCTTTATTTCTGCCTGGCGCCCACCGACAAGGTCCCCGGCGCGGGCCTGTTCTGGGACAAGTCCGAGCATGCCGCCGCCTGGTTCGTCCTCAGCATTCTGGGCTTCACCCTCGCGCCACGCCGGCCGCGCGCCATCTGTTTGTTCGCGCTCGCCCTGGGCGGCGCCGTCGAACTCACCCAGGCGACCATGGGGTTCGGCCGCCAGGGCGACTGGCGCGACCTCGTCGCCGACAGCCTGGGAGTCGGCCTGGCCATAGTGGCGGCGCTGGTCGCGCGCCGCCTGCGTCGCTGATGCCCCCGACATGCGCCCTGGGCCGGCGCCGCCTGGCGAAACGCGCCACCCGACTTCCGCGCCTCGATCTTTACGACCCGCTGGTGGCGGCCTTCCTAGACCGCGTTGGCGCGGGCTGAGTTAACCGCCTAAGCTTGCGTGATCGCGGAGACCCTCATGCCGACCGAGCCCGGCGCGCCGTTCATCTACCTGGCCACGCCCTGCTACGGCGGGATGGTCGAGATGCGTTACGTCAGTTCGGTGATCGAGCTGCAGAAGGCCTGCGCGGCCCGCGGCGTAGGCCTGCACGTGGAGCTGCTGGGCGGCGACGCCATGATCACCCGCGCCCGCGCCCGCCTGGCGGCCGACTTCCTGAACCATCCCCAGGCCACGTACATGCTGTTCTGCGACGCCGACATCGGGTTCGCGCCGCAGAACGCCTTTCGCCTCCTGGACAGCGGCAAGGACCTCATCGGCGGGGTGTGCCCGCTGAAGAACATCGACTGGGAGAAGGTCCGCGGCGCCGCCATGACTGGCGTCGCCGACCTCCAGGCCGCCTCGGTGGGCTATGTGGTGCGCTTCCTTCCCACCGCCGACAAGTCCGTGCAGGTGGACGATGGCTACGCCCAGGTCGCCTATTCCGGCACCGGCTTCCTGATGATCAGCCGCCGCGCCATGCAGGCGGTGGCCGACGCCCATCCGGAGCTACGCGCCACGCTGGATGAGGACAGGGTCGAGACGCCGATGCTGTTCGAGACCATGATCGAGGCGGAGACCGGCTACCTGCTCTCGGAGGACTACGCCTTCTGCCGGCGCTGGCGTGACCTGGGCGGCGAGATCTGGGTGGACGTGGAATCGACGTTCACCCACGTCGGGCCCGCCGCCTACCGCGGGAGCCTGGTGCAGGCGATGCGCCGCGGCTGAAGCCGGCGGCGGGTGGCGCCTGCCTGATCGGAATTGCGCCGCGCACCAACGACAAGAACAACGGGAGGAGGCTTGGTGCGACCGCCGCCTACCAGACCTCCACAACTAGAGCCTGAATTGGGCCCTGCGCTTTGAATTCGGCGCAGGAAGCCCGGGTCAGGCGTTTCCAACCGACCCGATCTTGCGCCTGACCTCAGCCGGCGTCGTCCAGCGACACGCCGGTGTCCATCTTGGCGTAGCGCTCGACCTCGTGGGCGATCATCCTGTCGATGTCCTCCTGGGCCGGCGCGGGCAGGGTGACGGGCTTGTCGCGGGTGGGCAGCAGCACCGTGGCCTCGCCCGGCGAGACGACGGTGCCCCATTGGTTCTGGACCCAGATCTCCAGATAGACTTCGCCGCCCCGCTCGGTCATGGCCTTGTCCTTGACGCGGCCCTTCACCCAGTAGGTGTCGCCCTTGTAGACGAACTTGCGGTGCTCGCAGTTCATCTTCCATAGCCAGCCGTCGTCGCCCATCCAGTTGGTGACGATGTTGCTCAGCAGGGCCTCGCGGATCGCGCCGTAGTCGTAGCTCACCGGGATGCCGAGCTCGTTGGCCCATTCCTTCTCCCAGTGCAGCCGCTGCACGGTGTCGGGGATGTTGAGATCGTTCGGGGTAAACAGGCCCGGCGCCTTGCGGCGCACCTTGTAGGAGATCTTGAACGCGCCCGAGGGCGTGGTGCCCATACCGAAGCCCAGGTGCCACAGGACCACGTCGGTGGTGGTGAGCGGGCCCCTCACGGTGGTCGGCAACTCCTCGCCCGGGTTCACGTCCTCCCAGTAGCGAGGCTCGGCGCCGCGGATCTGCTCGGCCTCGTAGGCGGCGTCGATCTCGGCCAGCTGCTCCGGGGTGTAGGGCTTGGGCAGCTCATACTCTTTCTTCTTGGCCTTCGAGGCGCCCCGCTCGGCGCGGATCCATGTGCCGCGGCGTATATTGACCAGCTCGTCGTTCTGGTTGCGGTAGATGAAGGCCAGCACCTCGCCGACCGTCTTGCCGCTGAAGGCGCTCTGCGCCTTGGGCAGGACGCCTACCAGGGCCACCCTGCGGCGCAGCCGGTCGCCGGCGCGCAACGGCCGCCACCACTCGAACTCCATCACCGCCTGGTAGGAGCCGATGCCGGCCATCGGATCGCCCTTGAGCAGGGCCTTCTGTTCCGGCGTGTGGGGCGGCGCGTCCGGCTCACCCATGGAATAGGAGAACAGCGGCGGGGCGATCAGCCCGCCCCAGCGGGTGTTGACCCCATAGTCGGCCTTGCCCCACAGCGGATTGTCGTCGCCATATCCTTGCGCGAAGTGGCGCGAGCCGTCCCAGGTCACTTCGTAGTTATGGGGCGCGCGGGGCTGGTTGTACTGGATCCCCAGCTTCTGCCGCATGCGGGCGACCGCCGCGTCATTGAGGACGCCGAAGGTCTTGGGCTTCTCGGAGGTGGCTTCGCTCATGATCTGACGTTCCTGCTAATCACCGCGACGGTCTGACTTCCTGTCGCGAGGAAGTCCAGAACCCGAACAGGGTTTTCTGATAAAGGGTCACAAATCTCCCGTCGAAGCCGCCCGGCGGCCGGCGCAGGTCGCCGGGCGGCCGTCTTCAGCGCAGCGCGTAGGGCGCCTTGTTCATCGCCTTGCGGTCGCGGCCGGCGGTGGCGATCGGGTTGCCCATCTGCGGGAACTTGATCGCCGTCTGCAGCGCCATGTTGAACGGCATGGAGAGGCTTTCCCACATGGCCTTGACGCTGCCTTCGATGGCCACGGGGTGCTTCGAGGCGATGAAGCCGGCGAGCTCGCGGGCGCGGGCGCGTAGTTTGTCCTTCTCCACGATCTCGGTGACCAGGCTGATTCGCAGGGCCGTCTCCGCAGTGATCCGTTCGTGATTGCCCAGCAGCACCATGCGCTGCACCTCCGACAGCGGCATCCGCGCCAGCATCCCGATCGGCTCGCAGGCCGAGACCTGGTTGTAGGTCACGTGCGGGTCGAAGAAGGTCGCTTCCGGGGAGCAGATGATGATGTCCGCCTCGTTGAGGAAATAGAACCCGCCGCCCGCGGCCATGCCGTGCACGCCGATCACCACGGGCTTCCACACCCTGTTGGACTTGGGGCCGAGGTACTCCGCAGGATCCTCGTACTGCCAAGGGCGGTTGTAGGCGGACGGATCGCGCCAGGGCCGGTCGCCCGGGGCTGGCGCAACATCGACACCGGTGCAGAAGGCGGGGCAGTCCATGGAGGCCTGGAGCACGATCACCCGCACATCGTCGTCGATGCGTACATTGTCCCAGACGGACTTCATCTCCTCGGCCATGTCGCGCGAGAAGCTGTTGTAGGCCTTGGGGCGGTTGAGGGTGACGGTGGCGATGTAGTCGCTCACCTCGAGCAGGATCGTCTTGTACTCTTGCGTCTTGTAGCTCACGTCTTCCCTCCACGATGCGGTGTTTGTGATGGCCTGAGGCGCGTCCGCGCCCACGTTCCCTCATCCCTTATCGGTAGTGGACGGGCGGCGCCAAGCAGCCGTGATGGCCGCGCGTCTCAGACTTGGGCCGCCGCCCGGTCCTGCCAGGGAATGGGGGCGGCCTTGGGCGCCGGCCAATTGAGGATGGTCCGCGCGGATTTCCCGAGGATCCATTCCTTCTCGGTCTCGCTCAGGGTGTCGCAGGCCCTCAGCGCATAGAGGGACTGCGCCCAGGGATGGTGCTTGGCTGTCGAGGTCGCGTCGCTGGCCCACATCACCCGCTCGGCGCCGAAGGCGTCCACCACGCGGCGCAGCTGCGGCCACAGGTCCCGGTAGGGATAGCTCTGCGTCGAAATGCGGTTTTCCGCCTTGCACCACTTCAGGGAGACGTTCGGATATCGGGCGAGGGCGATGACCCTGTCGAGCTGGGCGGCCCGGTCGGCCGGATCGCCCGCCTTGGGAACCTTCACTCCGCAGTGGTCGACGATCAGGCTGAGCCTGGGCAGCCGTTTGAGATAGGCCTCCAACAGGTCGAGCCGGTCGTCGAGCCAGATGAACGTCGGAAGCCCCAGCTCCTGCGCGGCCTCGAGGTAGTCGATGTAGTCACCGCGGGCGAACGGCTCGGCCTCGCCGCGGGTCGGCTGCACCCGCAGGCAGACCGCCCCCGGCTTGTCGCGGACCTCGACCATGCGGTCGCGGTAGTCCGGGTCGCGGCGGTCGATGCGGCTGAGATAGGCGAACCGGTCCGGATGTCGCTCAACCGCCATTTCGCCGAAGGGGGTCAGGTACTGGATCGCCCCGTTCGGCAGGATGCGCATGTCGCGCTCCGGGCCGCCCGGAACGTGGAAAGTCCGCTCGTCGATGAGCGCCGCGTCGACCCCCACCGCGTCCATGGCGCACAGCGACCGCTCGATGAGGTCGCCGTTGTCGGCGCTCTCCCAGTCACCCAGCAGCCGGTTGAGATGCACCTGGGTGTCGACGACCTCCACTCACATCCCCTTCTGCTTCGCCCAGCGACCCGCCAGCGCAGAGCATGCGGAAGCGAACACGAAGAAGACCAGCGTCACCAGCAGCGCGTAGCGGATCGAGTCCGCTCCCTTCACCGCATCGCTGATCATGCCGGTGATCAGGGGCAGCAGGCCCGAGCCGAAAACGATCGCGATCAGCTTGGTCACCGCCATCGTGGCGCCGCGCACGTTCGCGCCGGCCAAGGTGAGCACCAGATTGTAGCCCATCGGCGTGACGATCCCGCCGCAGAAGCCGAACAGGCACAGGAAGATCAGCGAGATGTTCAGCGTCGGCGCGAGCGCCATGCAGGCGCCCGCTCCCGTCCCCACGAGCAGCGTCACCACCGGGAACCAGGCGATGC
>CANJKG010000161.1 GCA_947474775.1 Caulobacteraceae bacterium
GAGACCAGCGACTACGTCAACACCGCCGAGACCCATCTGAAGGTCATGGACGAGGCGGGTGTCACCCACGCCACCATCGTCCAGCCGTTCGGCCTCTACGGCAGCGACAACAGCTATCACGCCGATTCCGCCCTGGCCCACCCTGATCGCTTACGGGCGATCTGTGGTCTGTCGCCGTCGCCTGAGGCGGTCGAGCAGGTGCGCCGCTGGGTGAAGGAGCGGGGAATGTCCGGCCTGCGGATCAACACCCGGGGCGAGAAAGCCGGGCTGAACGATCCTGCGGTCGATTCCCTGGCCGAGGAGGCCACCGCCCTGGGCGTCCCGGTCAACATCATGATGTCGCGCCGCCACATCGAGAACGCGCACGCGCTCGCCAAGCGTCACCCGAAGCTGACCCTGGCCCTGGATCACATGGGCGGCGCCCAGCCGAACGCGGACGACAGCTTCAAGCGGCTGGAGTCGCTGGCCGAGGCCGCCAACATCATCCTCAAGCTCACCACCAACCAGATCACCGCCGAGGACGCAGGCCAGAACGTTGCGCGCATCGTCGAGGTGTTCGGCGCCGATCGGATCATGTGGGGCACCAACTATCCGATCACCAACCACGGCGGCTACGCCGCGACGGTCCAGATGGCGCGGGACTTCCTGAGCTTCCTCAACTCGGAGCAGCAGGCGGCGATCCTGGGCGGCACGGCGTTCAGGGTCTACCCCGGTTTCGCCAAGGCCTAGAGCCGGATCGGTTCGGACCGGATGGACAACCTATTGGGACCTCACATCTAGGACGACCTCGTCCGCATCCGCCGCTGGATCAGATAGGCGATCCCCACACCCAGGCCCACGACGCCCAGCATCAGGGTGGAGATGGCGTTGACCTCCGGGTTCACACCCAGGCGGATCTGGCTGTAGAGCCGCATCGGCAGGGTGGTCGCGCCGGGCCCGGAGGTGAAGCTCGCGATCACCAGGTCGTCGAAGGACAACGTCAGCGCCAGCATCCAGGCGGCGGCTACGGCCGGTGCGATGATCGGCAGGGTGACGCTCAGGAAGGCCCGCAACGGCGTGCAGCCCAGGTCCTGGGCGGCTTCCTCCAGCGAGGGGTCCACGCTGGACAGCCGCGCCTGGATCACCACCGTGGCGTAGCAGAGCGTGAGCGTGGTGTGACCAAGGGTCACCGTCCAGAAGCCGCGTGGCAGGCCCAGCGACACGAACAGCAGCAGCAGCGCCAGGCCGAGGATAACCTCGGGCAGCACCAGCGGCGCATAGACCATGCCTGACAACAGCGTCTGTCCCCGGAAGCGACCGCTCCGTGTCAGGGCGAAGGCGGCCAGCAGGCCCAGTAGGGTCGCCAAGGTGGCGGAGATCAGGCCGACCCGCAGGGTCATCCAGACGGCTTCCAGCATCTGGGCGTCGTGCAGCAAGGCCACGTACCAGCGGGTCGAGAAGCCGCTCCAGACCGTGACCAGCCGCCCCGCGTTGAATGAATAGAGCACCAGCAACGCCATCGGTGCGTAGAGGAACACCATGCCCAGGGCGATCGAGAGCCGGTTGAAGGCGGAAGGCCCGCGCCTCATCGGCCCAGCACCTTCGCCTGCTGGCGCTGGTAGAGGACGATGGGGACCAGCAGGCTGACCAGCAGGGCGACGGCCACCGCCGAGGCCGCCGGCCAGTCCCGGTTGGCGAAGAACTCGTTCCAGATGGTCCGGCCGAGCATCAGCGTCTCCGAGCCGCCCAGCAGGTCCGGGATCACGAACTCGCCCACCATCGGGATGAAGCAGATCAGTGCGCCGGCCGCGAGACCAGGCAGTGAGAGCGGGAACGTGACCCGCCAGAAGGCTCCGGTCGGCGTGCAGCCGAGGTCTTCAGCGGCCTCGATCAGACTCTCGTCCTGGCGCTCCAGAACCGCGTAGAGCGGCAGCACCATGAACGGCAGATAGGCGTAGACCAGCCCCACCAGCACGCCCGCCTCGGTATTGAGGATAGTGAGCGGCGGCAGGCCCACGGAGGCCAGCGCCTGGTTCAGCAGGCCCGCCGGCTTGAGGATGGCGATCCAGGCGTAGATGCGGATCAGGAAGCTGGTCCAGAACGGCAGGATCAAGGCCATCACCAGGACCTGCCGCGCACCGTCCGAACATCGGGCGATCCCATAGGCGATCGGATAGCCGACGAGCGCGAGGATCACGGTGGCGAGGCCTGCGAGCCTGAGGCTCGAGAAATAGGAGGCCAGGTAGAGGTCGTCACTGGCGAGGCGCCGGTAGGTTTCCAGGTCCAGGGCGGCGAAGAAGCTCTTCAGGCCCGCCGACCCCGCCGCGAAGTCCAACTGAGGCGCATAGGGCGGCATGGCCAGCACGGTGTCGGACAGCGATAGCTTCACCACCAGGGCGAAGGGCAGGGCGAAGAACACCAACAGCCACAGGTAGGGCGCCAGGGCGGCTAGGGGAGGTCGCGTCCTCATTCCACCAGCACCACACCGGCGTCGGGGGCGAAAGTGAGCCAGATCGCGTCGTCCCGGGCGATGGGCCGCTCGACGGTGCGCGCGGTATTGGCGCATGCGGCGCGCACGGTGCGGCCAGGCGCGACCTCGACTACATAGGTCGTCCAATCGCCCAGATAGCCGATGTCCGCCACCCGGCCGCCAAGACGGTTGGGGCCCGCGGGCGGCGGATCGAGGTGGAGCCGCATCTTCTCCGGCCGCACCGCGATCCAGGCCTGCGATCCGATGGCGTGCGACGTCTCTACGAACCCGGTGAAGCCCTGCGGCGCCTCAGGTGAACCCAGCCGGACCACGCCGCCCTCCGCGGCCTCGACCCGCCCTTCGAACAGGTTCACGTCGCCGATGAAGTCGGCCACATAGCGATTGGCGGGCGCCTCATAGACCTCCGCCGGTCGACCGACCTGGGCGATTCTGCCCGCGCGCATCACCGCGATCCGGTCGGCCACCACCATGGCTTCCTCCCGGTCGTGGGTGACGATCAGGAAGGTCATGCCCAGGCTGTGCTGCAGGCCCATCAGCTCGAACTGGGTGTCCTCGCGCAGTTTGCGATCCAGGGCGGCCAGGGGCTCGTCCAGCAACAGGATGCGCGGCTTCGGCGCGATGGCGCGCGCCAGCGCCACCCGCTGGCGCTGGCCGCCGGACAGCTGGTGCGGCTTGCGTCCGCCCATGCCCTCCAGCTTGACCAGGGCCAGCATCTCCTCGACCCGATCGGTGATCTCCCTCTTTCCCAGGCCCTGGGCCCTGAGCCCGAAGGCGACGTTCCTGGCGACGCTGAGGTGCGGGAAGAGGGCGTAGGACTGAAACATCATGTGGACCGGCCGCCGGTGCGGCGGCAGGCCGGCGATGTCCTGGCCGTCAAGCAGGATGCGGCCTTCGTCCGGCGTCTCGAAGCCGGCCAGCATCCGCATCAGCGTCGTCTTCCCGCAGCCCGACGGACCCAGCAGGGCGAAGAACTCGCGCTCGTGGATATCCAGGCTGGCGGCATCGACGGCGATCTCGCCATCGAAGCGCTTGGTCACCGCCTCGAAGCGGACCAGCGGGCGGGCCTGCGGGTCCTCCCAGGGCGCGAAGCCGGAGCGGACGGCGCCGACGTGTGGCTTGCTGGTCACCGCCCGGTCAGGACCCGTGTCCATTGCCGGTTCACCTCGCGCAGCAGCTCCTGGTCCTTGGTGGTGGTGACGAACAGGCGCTTGGACAGCTCCGGCGTCGGATAGACGTTGGGGTCGTCGCGGACCTCGGGGTCCAGCAGACTGGTCGCCGCCGCATTGGCGTTGGCGTACTGGGTGTAGTTGGAGGCCCGGGCGATCACCTCGGGCCGCAGCATGAAGGCGATGAACTTGTGCGCCGCATCGGCGTGCGGCGCATCGGCCGGGATCGCGAACACGTCGAACCAGATCTGGCTGCCTTCCTTCGGCACGAAATAGGCGACTCCGACCCCGTTCTTCGCCTCCTCGGCGCGGGACTTGGCCTGCAGCACGTCGCCGGAATAGCCGATGGCGACGCAGATATCCCCGTTGGCCAGGGCGTCGATGTATTCCGAGGAGTGGAACTTGCGCACATAGGGCCGCGCCTTGGCCAGCAGCGCGGTTGCCGCCGCATAGTCGACGGAGGCTTTCGAATTGGGGTCCTTGCCCAGGTAGTTGAGCGCGACAGCGTACATGTCCTCCGAGGCGTCGAGGAAATAGACGCCGCAGTCCTTCAGCTTGGCGAGGTTGACGGGGTCGAACACCACCGCCCAGCTGTCCAGCTTGACGCCCGGCAGGCGCTTGGCGACCGCCGCCTCGTTGTAACCGACGCCGATGGTGCCCTGCATGTAGGGCGCCGTGAACTTGCCGTCCGGGTCGAAGGCCGCCATGTGAGCCATCAGCTCAGGCGACAGGTTCTCCAAGCCGGGCAGCTTGCCCTTGTCCAGGGGCTGAATGGCCTTGGCGGTGATGTAGCGGGGCACGTTGTGGTTGGAGGGAACGACTATGTCGTAGCCGGTCTGGCCCTGCAGCACCTTGGTCTCCAGCACCTCGTTGGAATCAAAGGTGTCGTAGGTCACCTTGATCCCGGTCTCCTTGGTGAACTCCGCCAGCAGTTCGGGGTCGATGTAGTCGGACCAGTTGTAGATGCGCAGTTCGGTGCTGGGCGCGCTCACGGACTTGGCGGCCTTGTCGCCGCAGCCGGCCAGCAACAACGCACCCGCCAGAGTCAGAACCGTCGCCAATGTGCGCATACCCTCGCCTCCCTGTACCAGGGTGAAGTTTTAGGGCGAGGAACTCGCGCCGTTAAGCTCCCATAATCCCGGGAGACGATTCGCCAGGTCGACGCCGCTGGGCCAGACGGCCATCGCGCCATTCTAATGCTCATAGCCTCGATCGTGTTGATGACCTTCGCCTGGTACGGTCAGCTGAAGGTGAAGCATCGCCCGCTCTGACTGATCGTGCTGATCAGCTGGGGGATCGCCTTCTTCGAGTACTGTCTGGCGACACCGGCCAACCGGATCGGCCGACTAGTCCATGAGGCGGCCGAGCTGAAGGCCATGCAGGAGGTGATCACGCTGGCGGTGTTCGTGGTGATCTCGATCGCCTTCCTGGGTGAGCGGGTGACCCCCAACCACGCCATCGGCTTCCTGCTCGTCGCCGACGGCGTGATCGTCGTCTTCAAGGGCCCCTTTTGAGGCCGGCTGCCCCTGCTCAGGGAGCCTTGGGCGGCAGCATGACCACCAGTTCGTTGGTCTTGGTCATGAACTTCACGCCCTTGACGCGGTCGTCCTTGTACTTGTTCCAGGCGCCGTCGAGTTTCAGCTCGGTGGGCGTCGGCTGGCCAGGCGTGGTCGGCTTGGCCGCCACAAGGTCCACCTCATAGATGCCGTCCGGCGGGGTGGCCGGGTAGATGCGCGGCAGGAAGTAGGGGCGGGTGTAGCCGGTCGTGGGCGCCATGGCGGTGGCCTTCATCGCCACCACGCCCTCGCCGTGCCCGCGTTCGACGGTTCCGCTGACGATCGACTGCAAATGCTCCTCGCCGGCGTACATCTGATCCGGCCGGGCCATAGACTTCGGCTTGACCGGCGCGGCCTCCTCGACCGGCTTCTCGCAGGCGGCCAGGCCCAGGCCGGCGACAAGGCCGATCGAAATCAACACCCTTCTCATGGACATTCCTCCGCAATTGCTCTCGTCCCACAGGCCGGGACGGGCCTCAGGCGGCCGGTTTTTCATTGACGACTCAGGGATGGCCGCTTTGCCCTGAGCGCCAGTTTGCGCTTATGGCGACGCTTGGCGAGCATTTTAGCGAAGCCGGCTTGGGGAACCTGAGCGCACCGGCCTATAAGCGCGCGCCGCAATGCGATTTCCGGCAGCCGCCGCCCAAGAGCCCATGTCCCGCATCCTGATCACGTCCGCCTTGCCCTACATCAACGGGATCAAGCACCTCGGCACCCTGGCGGGCTCGATGCTGCCGGCCGACGTCTATGCGCGGTTCCAGCGGGCGAGGGGGCGAGAGACCCTCTATCTCTGCGCCACCGACGAGCACGGCACGCCCACCGAGCTGGCCGCCGCCGCCGCCGGCCAGGACCCGGCAGACTTCTGCGCCGAGCAACACCAGATCCAGCACGACCTGGGCCGCCGGTTCGGCCTCTCCTGGGACCACTTCGGCCGCTCCTCCTCGCCGCAAAACCACCGGCTGACCCAGCGCTTCGCCCAGCAGTTGTGGGAGGCCGGCTTCATCGAGGAGCGGGTCACCCAGCAGGTCTATTCCAACGCCGACCGCCGCTTCCTGCCCGACCGCTACGTCATCGGGACCTGCCCGCACTGCGGCTACGAGGCGGCCCGCGGCGACCAGTGCGAGAACTGCACCCGTGTCCTGGACCCGGCCGACCTGCTGCATCCGCGCTCGGCGGTCTCCGGCTCCACGGACATCGAGATCCGCGGCTCCAAGCACCTGTTCCTGCGCCAGAGCCTGTTCGCCGACAAGCTGCGCGCCTGGATCGACGGCAAGAAGGGCCAGTGGCCGCTGCTGGTCACCTCCATCGCGCTGAAGTGGCTGGACGAGGGGCTGCAGGATCGCGGGATCACGCGGGACCTCGAATGGGGGGTGCCGGTCAACGCGTTTGAATGGGGCCCCAACCCCGATGGTGCGACGCCCGACATCGAGGGCCTGGCCGGAAAGGTGTTCTACGTCTGGTTCGACGCGCCGATCGAATACATCGCCGCCACCTGGGAATGGGCCGCCGCCCGGGCCGCCGAGGCCGGCGGCGATCCTCCCGGCGACGAGGCCTGGGAGCGCTGGTGGCGGCTGCCGGCGGCGGCAGACGTGACCTATGTGGAGTTCATGGGGAAGGACAACGTGCCCTTCCACACCGTCGGCTTCCCCTGCACCCTGCTGGGCGTCAACGAGCGGGTGGACGCCAAGGGCGTCTGGGCGCCGGCGAACAACGCGCCCTGGAAGCTGGTCGACCAGCTCAAGGGCTTCAACTGGCTGGACTACTACGGGGGCAAGTTCTCCACCTCGCAGAAGCGCGGAGTGTTCATGGACCATGCCCTGGAGCTCCTGCCCGCCGACTACTGGCGCTGGTGGATCGTCGCCAACACGCCGGAGGGCTCCGACGCGACCTTCACCTGGGAACAGTTCCAGGCCCAGGTGAACGCCGACCTGGCCGACGTGCTGGGCAACTTCGTCAACCGCATCGTCAAGTTCACCGAAAGCCGCTTCGACGGCGCCGTCCCGGCGGGTGGCGCGCCCGGCCCGCTGGAGGCGAAGCTGGAGGACGAGGTGCTCGCCAAGGTGGGCGAGCTCACCGGCCTCATGGAGGACCGCGAGTTCCGCAAGTCCGCCCAGGCGCTCCGCCAGCTCTGGGTGCTGGGCAACGGCTACCTCACCGAAGCCGCGCCCTGGACGGCGCTGAAGACCGATCCCGAGCGCGCGGCCGTGGCCGTGCGCTACGGCCTCAACCTGGTGGCCCTGTTCGCCAGGGTCTCCGAGCCCTTCATCCCCTTCGCCGCCGAGAGGATCGCGCTGGCGGTGGGAGAGACCTTCCCCGGCCGCTGGCCCAGCCAGGACGGTGAGGGCCTGCTGAGCGCGCTAGAGCCCGGCCGCAAGGTCGCCGCCCCCGAGGTGCTGTTCCGCAAGGTCGAGGACACCCAGGTCGCCGAATGGCGAGAGCGCTTCGGCGGCCCCGAAGCGGGTTAGTGGGCCGGCGCGGCCGGAGCCGTCTCGGGCATATCCAGGAAGTCCGGC
>CANJKG010000162.1 GCA_947474775.1 Caulobacteraceae bacterium
CCGAAACGCCGTTTGAGCGCCGATTCCCACAGGTCGCCGGCCATGGTCGCCAGGCCCACCAGAAGGCCGGTGAGGGCTGCGGCGGCGAGGTTCAGGTCGAAATAGGGCTGCCAGGCCATCAACGTCCCGGCGGCCATGGCCGCCAGCAGGCCACCGACGAATCCGGACCAGGTCTTGTTGGGCGAGAAGCGCGGCCAGAGCTTCGGCCCTTTGAGCGCGCTGCCCACCGCGAAGGCGCCGATGTCCGCCGCCCAGGTTGCGGCGAACAGCATCAGCGTCCACCACGGCCCCTGGTTGGTGGAGCGCAGCCAGATCAGGCAGATGGCGGCGGGCGCGATGTAGAGGACCCCGAAAGCCGCGTCCATCGGCCGCTCCGCCAGGCCGCGGGCCACCAAGGCCGCGGCCAAGGCGCCCACGAACATCGCCCCCCAGCCCAGCACTGGCTGGTTCTGGTAGGCTAGGAACACCCCGGCCAGGACGGCGGCGGTCACCGCGGCGGCCACCCGCACGGGCGCGCGCGGCGCGCTCATCCCGCCCCATTCGATGGCCAGCAGCGCCACGCCCATGGAAACCAGCACCAGGTAGGGCAGGCCCTCGTGGCGCCCGTCCAGCGCACTGATCTCGCCGCCCAGGGTCGCGCCGATCGCAGCCGGGATCAGCACCGCCGCCGAAGCGACCCTCAGGCCCAGGTTGGACCAATCGAAACGCCTAGCCCGCTGCAAGGACGTCATCGGCCCTGACGGCCCCATAGCGGCGGTCGCGCGCGGCGAAGATCTCCACCGCCGCCCTCAGGTGCTCGGCGCCATAGTCGGGCCACAGCACGTCCTGGAAGATCAGCTCCGCATAGGCCGCTTCCCAGAGCAGGAAGTTGGACAGCCGCTGCTCCCCTGACGGCCGGATGATCAGGTCCAGCGGCGGAGAGCCCGCCGTGGCCAGCCGGGCGCCGAACTGCGCCTCATCCAGGTCCGAGGGCTTGGCCCGTCCCGCCGCCACGTCTTCGGCGAACGCCCGGGCGGCGCGGGCGATGTCAGCCTGGGCGCCGTAGTTGAAGGCCACATTGAGGAAGAAGCGGTCGTTGTGCGCCGTGCGCGCCTCGGCGGCCTCGATGATCCGCACCAGCTCCGGCGAAAGCCCCTGGCGCGAACCGATGATCCGCACGCACACCCCCTCCCGCTCCAGGCGGGCCAGGTCTGTCTCGAAATATCGCTGCGGCAGGGCCATCAGCTCCGCCACCTCAGTCGTCGGCCGGTTCCAGTTCTCGGTGGAGAAGCCGAAAACAGTCAACCAGCGGATGTTGAGGTCCGGTGCGGCGGCCACCGTTCTCTTCAGGGCGTCGACGCCCGCCTTGTGCCCCAGCGTCCGCGGCAGGCCCCTGCGCCGGGCCCAGCGCCCGTTCCCGTCCATCACCAGGCCGGCGTGCAAGGGCGCCGGCGCGCCTTGCGATCTGTCGGCCACAGGGGACGGGCTTGTCTGGGGGGCGGCCATCTACGTCGTTGATCCTATCGCACTAGAGACGCGGGCGCGGGTCAGACGTGCATGATCTCTTGTTCCTTGGTTTTCAAGGCTTCATCCACGCGCTTGACGGCCTCATCGGTCATCTTCTGGACCTCGGACTCCATACGCTTCTGCTCGTCCTGATTGATGACGTGGTCCTTCTCGGCCTTCTTCAGGTCCTCGTTGGCGTCGCGGCGCACGTTGCGGACGGCGATCTTCTGCTGCTCGGCATATTTGCCTGCCACCTTCACCAGCTCCTTGCGGCGCTCCTCGGTCAGCGGCGGGATCGGAATGCGCAGGGTCTGGCCATCGACCATCGGGTTGAGCCCCAACCCCGCCGCGCGGACCGCCTTCTCCGCCGAGACCACCAGGCCCCGGTCCCAGATGTTGACGGTGATCATCCGGGGTTCCGGCACGCTCACCGCGCCGATCTGATTCAGCGGCGTCTGGGCGCCATAGGCCTCCACATGCACCTGGTCGAGCAGGCCGGCTGAGGCGCGGCCCGTGCGCAGAGAGGCGAACTCCTCCTTCAGCGCGGCGACCGCCTTGTCCATGCGGTCCTTGTACTTCGAAAGCACCGGCTTCTCGGCGGCGGCCATGACCGTGTCTCCCGTATCTGGTGGTTGTGGTGGCTCAGGTGATGGTGGTGTGGACGCCCTCGCCCTGCAGCACCTTCAGGAAATTCCCCCGTTCGCGGATCGAGAACACCACGATCGGTATCTTGTTGTCGCGCATCAGGCTGATCGCCGAGGCGTCCATGAGCTTGAGGTCGCGGGTCAGCACGTCCTGGTGGCTGAGCGTGTCGTAGCGGGTGGCGGTTGGGTCCTTCTTAGGATCGGCGGTATAGACTCCATCGACACTGGTGCCCTTGAACAGCGCCTCGCAGCCCATCTCGATGGAGCGCAGCGCCGCCGGCGTATCGGTGGTGAAATAGGGCGCACCCAGGCCCGCGGCGAAGATCACCACGCGTCCCTTCTCCAGGTGGCGGATGGCCCGGCGGCGGATGTAGGGCTCGCAGACCGCCTCCATGGGGATGGCGGACATCACACGGGTGTAGATGCCCTTGTTCTCCAGCGCGCCTTGCAGGGCAAGCGCGTTCAGGACCGTGGCCAGCATGCCCATGTAGTCGGCGGTGGCGCGCTCCACCCCGTGGCCGGCCAGCGAGACGCCGCGGAAGATGTTGCCGCCGCCCACCACCAGGCACAGCTCGACGCCGGTCTTGACGACCTCGGCGATGTCCTCGGCCACCCGGGCCAGGGTCGTGGGGTCGATGCCGAAGGCGGAATCGCCCATCAGCACCTCGCCGGACACCTTCAGTAGGATCTTCTTGTAAGGCAGGGGTTTCGGCATGGGGCGTCCGGTGACTCAGGGCGAGGCTGCACAATAGATAAGGGCGCGGCGCGCGTCGAACGCGCCGCGCCCTTTTTCTTCTGGCCGCGCCTCAGGACTGGCCGGACATCGATGCGACTTCGGCGGCGAAGTCGTCCGTTTTCTTCTCGACGCCCTCGCCCAGGGCGAAGCGCACGAAGCCCTTCACCGCCACGGGCGAGCCGACCTGCCTGGCCGTCTCGGCGATCAGCGCCTCGATGGTCTGGTCCGGGTTCATGACGAAGGGCTGCTTCAGAAGCACGACCTCTTCCTGCCACTTGCGGATCCGGCCCTCGACCATCTTCTCGGCGATCTCCTTGGGCTTGCCCGATTCAATCGCCGCCTGGATCTGGACGTCGCGCTCCTTGGCCACCACGGCCGGGTCGAGTTCGCTGGTGTCGAGCGCCAGAGGCGGGGTCGGCGTCCCGGCCACGTGCATGGCGATCTTGCGCCCGACCTCCTTCAACGTCGCCTGGTCGCCGGCCCCTTCAAGCGCCACCAACACGCCAAGCCTGGCCACACCCTCGCCCTGCACGTTGTGCAGGTAAAGCGCCACCGCGCCTTCGCTCACGCTCAGACGATGGCTGCGGCGCAGCTGCATGTTCTCGCCGATTGTGGCGATGAGGCCGGTGATCATCTCATTGATCACCTCACCGTCGGACGTCTTGGCCTCGTGCAGGGTGTCCAGCGCATGATGGACCAGGGCTGTGGCCGCGATCCGGCGGGCCGCGTCCTGGAACCTGTCGTTCTTGGACACGAAGTCGGTCTCTGCATTCAGTTCGACCAGCACGCCGGTCTTGCCGTCGCCGGAGACGAGGCCGGCCACCAGCCCCTCGGCGGCGGCACGGTCGGCCTTCTTGGCGGCCTTGGACAGGCCCTTGGCGCGCAGCCAGTCGATGGAGGCGTCGATGTCGCCGCCGTTCTCCTGCAAGGCCTTCTTGCAGTCCATCATGCCCACGCCCGATTTTTCGCGCAGTTCCTTGACCAGCGCAGCGGTGATGTCCGCCATGGTCAGCTCCTTCGGTTCTGGTGATCGCCGGCCCTTTGGTGAGGGCCGACTGTCAGGTTTTTATGTCAGCCGCGTCCGGGAACGACGCTCAGCTGGCCTTTTCTTCACTCGCCGGCTCTTCGCTAGCCAGGGCTTCCGCGGCCGGTTCCTCGGCGGCGGGAGCCTCGACGTCCGCGGCTGGGGCTTCGGCGCCGGTCATCTCGGCCTCCAGGGCCGCGGCTTCCGGCGCGGTGACCTCAGGTTCAGCCGCCGCGGGCTCAGGCGCCGCCTTGCGCGCCAGCGTGGGCTCCACCGGCGTCTCCAGGGCGCCCAGATCGACGCCGGACGCCGACTGCCCGGCGGCCAGACCGTCCAGCACCGAGTCCGCGATCAGGTCGCAATAGAGCTGGATGGCGCGCGCGGCGTCATCGTTGCCAGGGATCGGATAGCTGATGCCGTCCGGGTTGCAGTTGGTGTCCAGGATGGCGATCACCGGGATGTTCAGCTTGCGGGCTTCCTGAATCGCGATCGCTTCCTTGTTGGTGTCGATCACGAACATCAGGTCGGGGATACCGCCCATGTCCTTGATGCCGCCCAGGGACAGTTCCAGCTTGTCGCGCTCACGCGTCAGCTGCAGCAGCTCCTTCTTGGTGCGGCCGCTGTCGCCTTCCAGCAGGCCTTCCAGTTCGCGCAGCCGGGCGATCGAGCCCGAGACCGTGCGCCAGTTGGTGAGCGTGCCGCCCAGCCAGCGGTGGTTCACATAGTACTGGGCGCAGCGCTTGGCGGCCGTGGCGATCGGCTCCGAGGCCTGGCGCTTGGTGCCGACCAGCAGGATGCGTCCGCCGGACGCGGCCACTTCGCGCACCTTGACCAGCGCCTGCTGCAGCAGCGGCATGGACTGGGACAGGTCGATGATGTGGATGTTCGAGCGGCTGCCGAAGATGAACTTGTCCATCTTCGGGTTCCAGCGGTGGGTCTGGTGGCCGAAGTGGGCGCCAGCTTCCAGGAGCTGACGCATGGAATAGTCGGGAAGCGCCATGTACTTCTAAGGTCCTTTTTCCGGTTGGCCTCCGCAGGCAACCCCCTCTGATGAGAGGACCGGATTGGAAACGTCGGGATGTCTCCCCGAACGGCGCCAAACACCTGCGTGTGGAATGAGGCGCGCATGTAGGCGCTAACGCGGGAAAAGGCAAGCGGAGGCGCGATCCGCTATCCGCCCGTCAGCGGTCCTCGTCTCCGAATATGCTGCGGGGCGCGCCGGGCGGCTTCCTGGGTTGGGGATAGGCGTTGACCCCGCCGCGATCCGAATAGACCGAGCCGCCCTTGAAGGGCTTGAAGCCCGGCGCCTGCGGGATCGCCGGCGCCATGTTGGACCTAGGCCCCGTCGGCGCGGGCGGCTGCGGCAGGCCCTTGTAGGCCGGTGACGGCTGCCGCACCTGGCCGCCGCCGCCCCACCCGGGGCCGGGCAAGGGGGTCCTGTAGGTCGGTGTGTTGGAGGCCTGCGCCCCCGCCGGTCCGGCGGCCACGAGCGTGAGGACGGCGACCGCCAGCGCGCCTACATGCATTCCCATCGCTCCCTCCGCGTTCAGCTTGGCAAACAGACCTAGAAATCCTCGATGAACACAACCCCGGGCGTGGTCTTCAGCGCCCCGCGCACCGCCCCGTCGAGCTTGAACCGGCCTGGCAGCTTCAGCTCCACCTCGCGCCCGTCGCCGACCCCGGCCACAAGTACGATCTCCCCGCCCCTCGTATGGGCCACGCCCTCCAGGCGGCGCTTCAGGGCCTCGATCTCGGCGCTGCGCGGGGCCACGAAAATCCTGAGGCCCGCCATCAGATTCTCCACCGCCTTCTCCACCGGCTGGGCGTCCTCGCCGAAGAACCGCACTTCGCCCTCGTTCGCCTTCACCCGCACCGTGATGGAAAGCGCCTTGCCAACCTCCAGAAGATCGCGGTGCTTGCGAAGGGATTCCGGCGGGAACAGCACCTCATATTCGCCAGTGGGGTCGGAGAAGGTGACGAAGGCGAACTTCTCGCCGGTCCGCGAGGGCCGCTCCTGCTTGCGGCGGACCACGCCGGCCATCCGCAGCGCCTCCGCGCCCGAGTTGGCGCGGGCCACCGCGTCGGTGAAGAACTCCGTGCGCCGCCTTCGCAGCGCCTCGACCATGTCCTCCAGCGGGTGGCCCGAGAGGTAGAAGCCCACCGCCGCCAGCTCCTCGTCCAGCCGCTCCACCGGCGTCCAGGGATCGACCTTCGGAACCCGCGGCCGCCCGGCGTCGGCCTGATCGGCGCCGAACAGGCTGACCTGGGACGAGGCCCGGTCGGCCGCCATGGCCTGACCGTGGCCCACCAGCAGGTCGGCGGCCTGCAGCAGCTGCGCCCGGTTCGGATGGATGGCGTCGAACGCCCCTGCCCGCGCCAGGGTCTCGAAGGTCCGCTTGTTCACCTGGCGCGGATCCACCCGCTCCACGAAATCGAAGATGTCGCGGAAAGGGCCCCCTTCGCGGCGGACAGTCGTCACGTGCTCCATGGCCTGCAGGCCCACGTTGCGGATGCCGCCGAGCGCATAGAGCACCTCGCCGCCCTCTACCTCGAAATCGGCGCCCGAGCGGTTCACGCAAGGGGGCCGCACCTTCACGCCGCTGCGCTTGGCGTCCTGGTAGAACACCGACAGCTTGTCGGTGTTGGCGATGTCCAGGCTCATGGAGGCGGCGAAGAACTCCACCGGCGCGTTGGCCTTCAGCCAGGCGGTCTGGTAGCTCACCACCGCATAGGCCGCCGCGTGGCTCTTGTTGAAGCCATAGCCCGCGAACTTGTCCACCAGGTCGAAGATGGCGCCAGCCTGGGCCGCCGGCACCCCGCGTTCCTCGGCGCCGGAGACGAAGCGGGCGCGCTGCTGCTCCATCTCCTCCTTCTTCTTCTTGCCCATGGCGCGCCGCAGCAGGTCGGCCTCGCCCAGGCTGTAGCCGGCCAGGATCTGGGCGATCTGCATCACCTGCTCCTGATAGACGATGATGCCGTAGGTCTCGCGCAGCACCGGCTCGAGCGTCGGATGCAGGGTGTCGATGGGCTTGCGGCCTGACTTGCAGTCAACGAAGGCCGGGATGTTCTCCATCGGGCCCGGCCGATAGAGCGAAATGATGGCCGTGACGTCCTCGATGGAGCCAGGCCGCAGCTGGCGCAACGTGTCGCGCATCCCCTGGCCTTCCAGCTGGAACACCCCGATGGTCTGGGCGCTGGACATCACGTCGTAGGCGGGCCCGTCGTCCAGCGGGATCGCGGCCATGTCCACCCCCGCCCCGCGCTTCTCCAGGTGCTTCACCGCCCGGTCGATCACCGTCAGCGTCTTCAGGCCCAGGAAGTCGAACTTCACCAGGCCCGCGCTCTCCACCCATTTCATGTTGAACTGGGTCGCCGGCAGGTCCGAGCGCGGATCGCGGTAAAGGGGCGTGAGCTCGGTGAGCGGCCGGTCGCCGATCACGACGCCGGCCGCGTGTGTGGAGGCGTTGCGGTAGAGACCCTCCAGCTGCAGCGCCACGTCCAGCAGCTTGGCGACCCCTTCGTCCTCGTCGCGCGCCTGCCTCAGGCGGGGCTCGATCTCAAGCGCCTTGGCCAGCGTCACCGGATTGGCGGGGTTGGCCGGCACCATCTTGGCCAGCCGGTCCACCTGCCCCAGGGGCAGCTGCAGCACCCGGCCCACGTCGCGCAAGACGGCCCGGGCCTGCAGGGTTCCGAAGGTGATGATCTGGGCCACCCGGTCACGGCCGTAGCGAGTCTGGACGTAGGAGATCACCTCCTCGCGCCGCTCCTGGCAGAAGTCGATGTCGAAGTCGGGCATCGACACCCG
>CANJKG010000163.1 GCA_947474775.1 Caulobacteraceae bacterium
CGGACGAGGCCGGGCGCAACACGGCGGTCTCGATCGAGTACGATGTGGAGTTCGTCTCCGTCCATATCGTCCCGGGACCTGACGCCACGCCCCCCCGCGTGGCCAGTCTGGGGAGGTGAGCATGGCCGCCAGACATCTCCGCAACCCAGGCCAGCTGCTCGCCGCGATTTTCGCCGCCCTGCTGGGCTTCGCCGTGACGCCGGCGTGGGCCGCCGCGCCGGCTCCGCTGACGCCGCTGCCGCCGGACATCAGGATCGGCGCGACGGACACCTCGGGCTGGGTCTACACGGACCGCAAGGGCTTCACCCTCTACACGTTCCGGCGGGACTCCCTCGGGAAATCCAACTGCACCGACCAGCGCTTTATCCGGGCGACCGAGGGCGAGTCGGACATCAACTACTACCTGCCCGACGCCGCCAGGCGGCCAACCTGCGTGAAGTTCAGCCCGCCGCTGCTGGCCGGGGCGAAGGCCAGGCCGGTGGGCGACTGGTCGCTCATCGACCGGCCGGAGGGTGCGAAGCAGTGGGCGTTCAAGGGCAGTCCGGTCTACCGCTCGTCGCTCGACGCCGCGCCCGGCGAGGTCAATGGCGGCGGCTTCTACACCCTGCTGGGCGGCGCCGCCCAGAACAGCCGCATCCCGATCAAGGCGGACCTGGCGGGGTTCCCGCCAGGCGTCACGACGAAGGTCACGGCGGCGGGCACGGTCCTGATGGCCGGCGCCGACAGACCGCTGTTCGTCCGCGATGGCGCGGCCCTGGAGAAGGCCTCAACGGGCTGCGGCCTCGTTTGCCGCATCGGCTGGAAGCCCTACCTTGCGCCGACCCTGGCCTCGCCGAACGGCGACTGGTCGGTGGTGAACGTCGGCCGCGGCGCCAGGCAGTGGACCTGGCGGGGTCAACCGCTGTTCACCTACGATCGTGTGGTGCTCGATCCGCAGGTTCCCCTGGATGCGACTCCCGGCTGGACGCCCGCCGTAGTCACTCCCCTGCCCGAGCCGCCCAAGGGCGTGACGGTGCAGATGACCATCGAGGGGCCGGCCTACGCCGACGCCGAGGGCCGCACGCTCTACACCTTCCACTGCATCGACGAGACGCCCGACCACCTGGAGTGCGACGTCAAGGGAACCTCGCAGCAAATCCGGATCAGCCTTTGCGGCGGACTGGAACAGTGCCGGCAGTGGTTCCGGCCGCTGTATGCGAAGAAGGGTGACAAGGCGCCCAACCGCACCTGGAGCGTCGTGAAGATCGACAAGGAAACGCTAGGCCGGATGTACGACGAGCGCCAGGACGGGCTCTACGCCTGGGCCTACCGCGGCCGGCCGGTCTACACCTTCTACCTCGACAAGGATCCGGGCGACGCCTACGCCCACGAGATTCAGCTCCACCAGTCCGCCGACTGGAGGATGATCCAGGTGGGGACCCGCTAGGCATCGGTGATCCGATCGCTTTGGTCGAGCCGGCTGAGGGCGACTTCGCGCAAGGTCTCCAGATGACTGTCGCGCGTCAGGCGGTAGGGTGGTGTTCCCTGTCCCTGAGACGGCGAAGGAAGCCAGCATGTGTGACGACAACCACAAGGGCCTGATCCCCTACACGTCCCTGACCCGGCGGCAGTTCGCCGGGCTGGCCGCGGCGGCCGGGGCGGGCCTCGCGAGCCCCGCCGCCGCCCAGCCGGGCAAGGTGTCGGAGCGCGACGTGGAGGTGCGCGCGCCCGATGGGGTGGCCGACGCCGCCCTGTTCCATCCGGAAGGCGCGGGCAAGTGGCCGGGCGTGCTGGTGTGGCCGGACGCCTCCGGGCTGCGCGCCGCGCTGCGCGAAATGGGCCGAAGGCTCGCGGCGCAGGGCTATGTGGTCCTGGTGGTGAACCCCTACTACCGCTCCGGCCCGGCCTCGGCGACGGCGGCCAGCGGAACCGGCCAGGACGCCGCCCAGCGCGAGCGGCGAGGGGCCATGCGCGCCCTGCTCACCGACGAGGCCGTGACCCGCGACGCGGCGGCCTTCGTCGCCTACCTCGACGCCCTGCCGCAGACCTCCGACGCAAAGGTTGGTGTCCAGGGCTATTGCATGGGGGGCGCCATGGCCTTCCGGACAGCCGCCGTGGCCCCCGGGCGTATCGGCGCGGTCGGCTCCTTCCATGGCGGCGGCCTGGCCACCCAGAACCCCAACAGCCCGCACCTGCTGATCGAGAAGACAACAGCCCGCTTTCTGGTGGCGGTGGCCAAGAACGACGACGCGGCCGATCCGGCTGCCAAGGACGTGCTGCGGGAGAGCTTCGCCAGGACCGGACGGCCTGCCACGGTCGAGGTCTTTGGCGGAAATCACGGCTGGTGCGTGCCCGACAATGGTTCCTACCTGGCAGCCGAGGCGGAGCGGGCCTGGAGCGCCCTTCTGGCGCTGTACAAGACCGGGCTTGTGTAGAGTTCGCGCCATGATCTGAGGCCGAAGCCTCGCACAAGGGTGGAAGCAGGCGTCTGGATGGCCCAGAATGTGTCGCGCACGCCGCGTCCATGACCCTGGAGCCGCAGATGTCAGTCGATGTTTCCCCCGCCGAGACGATCCCGGACCATGTGCCTCCCGAACTGGTGGTCGATTTCGACTTCATGCGCGACCCGCGCCTGAGGGAGGACGTCCACGACGGCCTGAGGAAGCTGCAGGCCGAGGCGCCGCCGCTGTTCTACACACCGCGCAACGGCGGCCACTGGATCGCCATCGGGCGCGAGATGCTGTTCAACGTGTCGCGCGACTACGAGGTGTTCTCCAACGCGCCGCAGACCGAGGACCGGGCGAAGCTGCCGCGGCGCATCCCGATCACCTACGACCCCCCGGAGCATGGGGCCTACCGCCACGTCCTGATGCACGCCTTCGCACCGAAGGTGGTGGCGGCCATGGAGCAGAAGATCCGCGCCCTGGCGATCCAGCTGATCGAAGATATGGCCCCCGACGGCCATTGCGACTTCGTGCCGGCGGTGGCCGAGCCGCTGCCGGTGAAGATCTTCATGGAGATCCTCGGCCTGCCCATGGAGCGCTTCGCAGAGTTCCGGGTGTGGGTGCAGCAGGCCACCGGCTCCTATGCGCCCAGCGAGCGGATCGGGGTGCTGGAGAACGTCATGGAGATGACCGCGCCCCTGGTCCGCGCCCGCCAGGAGACGCGGCAGGACGACCTGATGAGCCGGATCATCGACGCCGACCTGGACGGCCGCAAGCCCACCTTCGAGGAAGTCCAGGCGTTCAACCTGATGCTGTTCATCGCCGGCCTGGACACTGTGGTGAACGCCATGTCTTTCGGCGTCCGCCACCTGGCGCGCGACCCGGAGCTGCAGGCCAGGCTGCGGGCCGAGCCGGCGCTGATTCCCAAGGCGATGGAGGAGCTGCTGCGCCGCTACAGCATCGCCAACCCCAGCCGCCAGGTCAGCCGCGACACGGTCTATGAGGGCGTGGAGCTGAAGAAGGGCGAGCTGGTGATGCTGGCCACGCCGGCCGCCAACCTGGATCCGGCCGCCTTCGACGAGCCCGAGCGCATCGACCTGGATCGCACCGAGCCGCACCTGGCGTTCGGCGTGGGCCCGCACCGGTGCGTGGGATCGCACCTGGCGCGTCTGGAGCTGCGGATCCTCTACGAGGAGATGCTGGCCCGCCTGCCGCCGTTCCGCGCCGACCCGGACAGGCGCGAGCGCGTCCGGCCGGCTGTGGTGTTCGCGGTGGAATCCCTGCCGCTGACCTGGGCCTAGGACGGAGGGCGATCCTCCTGGGTGGCGACGCGCATCTGCGGCCGCACCAGGGTCAGCAGGGCCGCGCCGGACAGCGACGACACCGCCACGCACAGTGCGATGGAGACGCCCACCTTGGCATTGTCGTGGAAGACCTGGTCGGTGAACGCCCTTGCGGAACATCCGGTCATTCTCTCTCCTCAAGGTCCCCTATGGCGCGGCCTTTCATCACGCCCTGGGACGACCCAGCGGTTCGATCGCCACTATGATGCGGTCACAAGTGGATGCTACAGCTTGCGGGCCGAATTTTTGGATTAAGGGGAACGAGACATGAGTGACGACGACTTGTCATCGGGCATGCCCACCGAGAAGGAATACATGGTCACGACGGCGCCCACCGAGCCGTTCTGGTCGGAGAACATCCTGTTCGCCTTCTTCGACGCCAAGGCCGACGTGGGCGTCTGGCTGCACCTGGGCTCGGTGCCCAACGACTGGCGCCTGTGGGAGGACCGCATCTACATCACCCTGCCGGGCGACGGCGGCGTGCTGTGGGTGTGGGCGCATGGCCATCCCCGCGCCGAGGAACTGCCCAAGGGCGCGGCGCTCTCCTTCGAATGCATCGAGCCGTTCAAGCGCTGGCGGCTGAAGTACGATGGCTTCGCCCAGTACGCCACGAATGCGGAGATGGAGAACGCCTATCCGCCGGACAGCGTGCGCCGGCGGGTTTTCATGGACCTCGAGGTCGAGTGCTCCACTCCCGTGTGGGACGCCCACAAGGCCAAGAGCGTGGGCGGCAAGGGCGGCATGGACACCCAGAGTTGGGCCAAGGAGCACTATGAGCAGCTGTTCCGCTGCACCGGCGTGATCCGCCTGGACAACGCCGCGGCCCGGCCGAACACGGTGGACAATGTGGCCGGCTCGCTGAACGATATTGCGATCACCGAGGGCGTCGGCTGGCGCGATCACTCCCGCGGCCCCCGCGGCGGCGAGACCCGCGATCCCTGGGGCGGCCACTTCATCGTCGGCTGCCAGTTCCCCAGCGGCAAGGCGCTGATCTTCTCGCAGTACTGGAAGCCCGACGGGGTGATGAACCTCAACGGCGGCTGCGTGGTCGATAAGGACGGCAAGTTCCACTACGCCGAGGTGCTGGCGACCCCCTTCCTGAGCCACATGGCGATGCAGGGCGAGCGGTTGCCGATCCACCTGAAGTGGGACGGCGGGGAGATCGACAGCACGATGCTCACCACCAAGTCGATCTGGATCCCGCGCGAGCGCAAGCACACCGTCGGCCAGTTCAAGCAGGGCAAGTTCGACATGTACGTGCTGAACTTTGGACCCATCGAGTGGGACGGCGAGGTGGGCTATGCCTACATCGAACGCTCCAGCCACCTGAACGACCTGCCGAAATCGGTGCGTCCGCCGGAGTAGGGCGCGCGCGTCAGCGGCGGGTGATCACCGCGCCCACGGCGGCGATGCGCTCGACGTCGCGGTAGGCGTCCTGGGTGAGGGCGTCGGCGAAGATGTCCGGGTCGAGCTCGCGATACGACAGCGCATACAGGCCGGGGTCGAGCGCGGCCTCCAGCGCCTGTCGCAGGCGATCCTGGCCTTCGATGATGGCGCTGCCGGTATAGAGCAGCATGCGCCCGCCGGCCGTCAGGCGAGGCGCCGCGGCGAGCGCCCAGTCAAGGGAGAGGCGCGCGCCGTGCATGTCTCCGCCGTCGCGGTAGATGCGGCCGCCCTCGCCGGCGATGAACGGCGGGTTGGCGATGATCAGGTCCGCCGGCTCGTCGACGCCGTCCAGGCCATCACCCAACCGGTGCTCGGCGGCCAGGCCGGCGGCCCGCAGATTGATCCGCGCGAAGGCGACGGCCTTGGCCGTGACGTCGGTGAGGAGCAGCCGGCGCGGCGCGACCAGCCGGGCGGCCGCGACAGCGCCCGCGCCCGAGCCTGCGCCCACGTCGATGAGCAGGTCCGGCCTGGGCGCGCCCTGCAGCTCGTCGGCCAGGAAGCTGGCGAACCGATAGGTGTCGGGGCCGAAGAACACCGCATCGGCCTCCTGCGGCGGGAACGCGGAATGGAGGAACAGGTCCTCGCCAAGGGAAGCGACGCGGATGGTGGTCCGCAGGCCTTCGGCGCTCTCCGCCACCACGCCCGCGTCCCGCAGGAGCCGCGACAAGGCAAGCTCCAGCACGTCAGGCGCGAAGGGCAGGCTCCAGCCCAGCACGTCGCGCACGCACAGCGCCCCTGCGTGGCGGTCGAGATAGATCCCGTGGGTCGTAGGTGTGGGGACGATGAACCGATAGCCACCCAACTTCAGGAGCTCGAGCGATCTCAGCAGCGGAGCTTCGTCGAGGATCGCCATGCCCCACTGCAACGCCCGGCGGGGGGTCGGGTTTCCTGAAACCTCCTAAGGGGTCAGCCGCCGAAATACCGCTGGGTGGCGACCAGCTGGTGGGCCCGGTCGTTGACCAGCAGACGCACGTCGTGGCCGGCCTCGCTGAGCCGCACGGCGAGCGCGCGGGCCATCTGCTCGGCGCGGGCGCCCGAACGGTAGAAGGTGGGCTCGATGGGCAGGTCGCAGCCGACCCACCAGCCGCCGGATACGGCTTTCACGTCAAGGATGACTTCGTTCATGGGGGCCTCCCGTCGTCCCGGACAGCTTAGGCGTAAGAATCGGGGAACGCAGTTAACCCGTGACGGCAGGGTGTGACCTTTTTCGGGCCCCGCGATGAAATCCACGTGATGAGGGTCGGGCGCCCGACCGTCTGACGGCCGGCGGCACACGACTGATCGCGGTGCTTCCCCGTCACGCAGGGAGCGCCTAGGTTCGCCCCATGGCTGTCGCCTTCACCCGCGAAGAGGACTACGAGGCCCAGGCGGCGGACCTGCCGGATCGGCCGATCTCGACGCATCCGAACCTCGTCACCGCCAGTGGCCTGGCGACCATCGAGCACGAGCTGGCCCAGGCCCGCGCCGCCTATGGCGCCGCCCAGGCCGAGGGCGGGATCAGCGGCGACCGCACCGCCATGGCCCGCGCGACCCGGGACCTCCGCTACTGGTCGTCGCGCCGCGCCAGCGCCCAGCTCACCGAACCTGATGGGGATCCGGCGACGGTCCAGTTCGGCCGCACGGTGGCCATCGAGCGCGAGGACGGCCGCCGCCAGAGCTTCCGCATCGTGGGGGAGGACGAGGCCGACCCGGCCAAGGGCAGCGTCTCCTACCTCTCGCCCTTGGCCCGGGCTCTCATGGGCAAGGCCGTGGGCGACGTGGCGCTGGTCAACGGCGCCGAGGTCGAGATCGTGGACTTGGACATATAGTCCCCGGGCGCATGAATGGCCGGCCAAGCGCATTAGTGTTCCCCGCGAGGCGACCATAGGTTCCCGGCCGATTGGCGATCCTCAGGCGGAGCGAAGACCCCCTCGCAGCCTGTCGCCTGTTCGTGCGACTATAGGATCCGCAGTCCTTCCTAGCGATCGAGAGACCCCATGCCCGAAGCCGTCGTCGTCAGCGCTGTCCGCACCGCCATTGGCACCTCCCGCAAGGGCAGCCTGGCCGACACCCCGCCGGAGGAGCTGACCCGCGTCGTCCTCCTGGAGGCGATCCGCCGCTCCGGCCTCCCCGCCAGCGCCGTCGAGGACGTGATCTTCGCCGAGTCCATGTACGGCGGCGGCAATGTCGCGCGCCACGCGGCCGTCGAGGCCGGCCTGATCCACGCCAGCGGCCAGGCCGTGAACCGCCACTGCGCCGGCAGCCTCAACGCCGCCAGCGTCGGCGCGGGCTCGATCCTCTCCGGCATGGACAAGGTCGTGGTGGTGGGCGGCGTCCAGTCCAAGTCCATGGCCCCGGAGATGCGCCGCCGCGTGCCGGCCACCGACGACTTCATGGAGAACTGGGCCCCGCCGAGCCACCCGAACACCGCCGAGGCGCCCAACCGCGACATGACCATCACGGTGGGC
>CANJKG010000164.1 GCA_947474775.1 Caulobacteraceae bacterium
AATGCCGATGATCAGGAACATCGGCACCAGGCCGAACTCGAAGAAGATGTAGAACAGCACGATATCCAGGGCGCAGAACACCCCGATCACCAGGGTCTCCAGGATCAGGAAGGCGACCATGTACTCCGCCACTCGCTTCTCGATGGAATGCCACGAGGCGGCGATGCAGATCGGCATCAGGAAGGCGGTGAGGACCACGAACAGGATCGATATCCCGTCCACCCCCATGCGGTAGCTGAAGCCCGCGAACCACGGCGCCTCCTCCACGAACTGGAAGCCCGGGTCGACGGGATTGAACCGCGCCACCAGCAGGATCGACAGCGCGAAGGTGGCCAGGGTGGTGGCCAGCGCGATCCAGCGCGAGGCCCGCGCCACGCGCGCCTCCTCCGCGGAGCCTACCAGCCGCATGGCCAGGATAGCCGCCACGCCCACCAGCGGGGCGTAGGTGATGAGGGAGAGGATGCCGGTCATGCTGCCCTCGCCCTCACGCGTTCCAGGCCCAGAGGGCGTAGGTCAGGAGCCCGGCGACGCCGAGCAGCATCACGAAGGCGTAGTGGTAGAGGTAGCCGCTCTGCAGAATGCCCGCGCGCCGACCGACCTCCGCCGACAGCGCCGAGACGCCGTCGGGTCCCAGCCCGTCGATGATCTTCTTGTCCCCGCCCTTCCAGAACAGGTCGCCCAGGAACTTCGCGCCGCGCACGAAAGTCGCCTGGTAGAGCTCGTCGAAGAACCACTTGTTGTAGAAGAACAGATAGAGCGCGCCCCTGTTGGCGGCGAGCCGGGCGCCCAGGCCTTCCTTCAGGATGTACATGTACGCGGCGGCCAGCAGGCCGCCCACCGAAACGATCAGCGGTCCCCAGATCACGAACCACGGCGCGGCGTGTTCGCCGTGGGCCGCCCCATGCTCCAGGTGGAAGATCGCGCCGCGCCAGAACTCGTTCTGGTGCTCGCCGATGAACTGGTGGTGGAAGGCGAAGCCCGCCGCGATGGCGCCCACCGCCAGCACGATCAGCGGGATGCGCATGGTCCACGGGCTCTCGTGCGGCTTGTGGTCGTGGCCGCCCCCATGGCCGCCGTGCTCCGGCTCGGAATGGCTCTCGGCGTCGGCCGGCGCGGCGTCGTGCCCGTGGTCGTCGGCGTGGTCGTGCGCGTGATCGTCATGCGCATGGTCGCGGTTGTGCCAGTGGTGCTTGAGGTCCTCGGACGTCCAGCGGGCGTGGCCGTTGAAGGTGAAGAACGCCACCCGCCAGGAGTAGAAGGCCGTCAGCCCCGCCACCAGTATGCCGATCACGAAGGCGAAATAGCCCCAGGGATCGCCCGCCTCGCCCGCCGTGTAGGCGTGGTGGATGATGGCGTCCTTGGAATAGAATCCGGCGAAGCCCAGGTCGACCCCGGGTATGCCCAGGCCGGTGATGGCGATGGTCCCGATGGTCATCACCGCGTAGGTGACCGGCAGGTACCTCGCCAGCGCCCCATAGCGGCGCATGTCCTGTTCGTGGGCCATGCCGTGGATCACCGAGCCGGCGCCCAGGAACAGCAGCGCCTTGAAGAAGGCGTGGGTGAACAGGTGGAACATCGCCGCCTGGTAGGCCCCGACGCCGGCGGCGAAGAACATGTAGCCCAGCTGCGAGCAGGTCGAATAGGCGATCACCCGCTTGATGTCGTTCTGGGTCAGGCCGACCGTGGCCGCGAACAGGGCGGTGACGGCCCCAATCACCGTCACCACATGCTTGGCGAAGGGCGCGTACTCGAACATCGGCGACAGCAGGCAGACCATGTAGACGCCCGCCGTCACCATGGTCGCCGCGTGGATCAGGGCCGACACCGGGGTCGGGCCTTCCATGGCGTCCGGCAGCCAGGTGTGCAGGAAGAACTGCGCCGACTTGCCCATGGCGCCCACGAACAGCAGCACGCAGGCCAGGTCCATCAGCCGCCAGTAGTGGCCGGCGAACCACCAGGCCTTGTCGGCGTTGGCCGCCACCGCCGGGAAGATGTCGGCGAACTGGATCGAGCCCAGGGCCCAGAAGGTGGTCATGATCCCCAGCGCGAAGCCGAAGTCGCCCACCCGGTTGACCACGAAGGCCTTGATGGACGCCGCGTTGGCCGTGGCCTTGTGGTGCCAGAACCCGATCAGCAGGTAGCTGGCCAGGCCCACCCCTTCCCAGCCGAAGAACAGCTGCATGAAGTCCGCCGCGCTGATCAGCGCCAGCATCGCGAAGGTGAACAGCGACAGGTAGGCGAAGAACCTGGGTTTCGACGGATCGTCCGCCATGTAGCCCCAGCTGTAGAGGTGCACGAGGCTTGAGACCGTGGTCACCACCACCAGCATCACCGCCGACAGCCCGTCCAGCCGGAACGACCAGTTGGAGATGAAATTCCCCACGTGGATGAAGGGGGCGTAGGTCAGGGTGAACGGCTCCAGCCCGCCCCAGGTCCACTGGCTGAACACCACCCAAGACAGGATGGCCGAAAGGAACAGGAAGCCGGTGGTCACGGCCATCGACGGCACATTGCCGATCCGGCGGCCGAACAGGCCGGCCACGATCGCGCCGATCAGCGGTCCGAACAGGATGACGGTGACGAAGGTCTCGGCGGTCATCCTCAGCCCTTCATCATCGAGGCGTCATCCACCGAGATGTCGCCGCGGTTGCGGAAGAAGGTGACGAGGATCGCCAGGCCCACGGCCGCCTCGGCCGCGGCGACGGTCAGCACGAACATGGCGAAGATCTGCCCCACCACGTTGTGCAGATAGACCGAGAAGGCCACCAGGTTGATGTTCACCGCCAGCAGGATCAGCTCGATCGACATCAGGATGACGATGATGTTCTTGCGGTTCACGAAGATGCCGAACACCCCGATCGTGAACAGGATCGCGGCGACCGCGAGATAGTGGGCGAGGCCGATGATCATCCGTCGATCCCTTCGCCGGGCTTGAGGGTGACGACGCGCATCCCGGTCTTCGGCGTCCGCGCCACCTGGTCGGCGATCACCTGTCGGCGCACGCCTGGCTTGTGGCGCAGGGTCAGCACGATGGCCCCGATCATCGCCACCAGCAGGACCATCCCGGCCGCCTGGAAGAAGTAGATGTAGTCGGTGTAGAGCACGCGCCCGATCGCCTCGGCGTTGGGCAGGCCCGCGCCGCCCGAGGCGTCCGGCAGCTCATTGGCCTTGGCGGCTCCGCGGCTGGCGACCGCGCCGGCCACCACCACCATCTCGACGGCCAGCCCCACGGCGATCAGCCCGCCCAGCGGCATATAGCGGTGGAAGCCCTGGCGGAGCGCGGCGAAGTCCACGTCCAGCATCATCACAACGAACAGGAACAGCACCGCCACGGCGCCCACGTAGACCACCACCAGCAGCATCGCCAGGAACTCCGCCCCCAGCAGCACGAACAGGCCCGCCGCCGAGAAGAACGAGAGGATGAGCCACAGCACCGAGTGCACGGGGTTGCGGGCCGACACCACGGCCAGCCCCGACAGCAGCGTCACCGCCGCCAGCAAATAGAATGCGATCGCCTGCAGGGCCATCGGCCGGTTCTAGCTCCCCTCAAATCCAACTCAGACATCGGCCGCGGATTCGCGCGGCCGGTTTAGCGATACGGTGCGTCCAGTTCCAGGTTCTTCGCGATCTCCCGCTCCCAGCGGTCGCCGTTATCCAGAAGGCGCTCCTTGTCGTAGTAGAGCTCCTCGCGGGTCTCGACGGCGAACTCCAGGTTCGGCCCCTCCACGATGGCGTCCACGGGGCAGGCCTCCTGGCACAGGCCGCAGTAGATGCACTTGACCATGTCGATGTCGTAGCGGGTCGTGCGCCGGCTACCGTCCTCGCGGGGCTCGGCCTCGATGGTGATCGCCTGCGCCGGGCAGATCGCTTCACAAAGCTTGCAGGCGATGCACCGTTCCTCGCCGTTCGGATAGCGCCGCAGCGCATGCTCGCCGCGGAACCGCGGGCTCTGCGGGTTTCGCTCGTTGGGATAGATCACGGTGGCCTTGGGGCGCACCATGTACTTCAGCGCCAGGCCGAAGGCGCCGGCGAAATCCAGCAGCGCCGCGCCCTTCACCGCCTGTCCGATGCGTTGGAACATCCTATTTCCTCTCGCAGGCGTAGTCTTCGAGGTACTGGGAATCGCCCTCTTTCTTCAGCCGCAGGGTTCCCCCGCCGGCCGCGCATTGATCGGTCGCCTTCTTCAAGGCGTCATAGGTCGCCACGCCGCCCTCCACCTGCAGCGAGGAGCAGGCGGCCAGGACGAGCACCGCGAGGATCATCACGCCCCTCATGCGATGGCCGACGGACCGAACACCCGCCAGGCCGCCACCAGCATCACCGCCACCAGCGACATGGGCAGGAACACCTTCCACCCCAGCCGCATCAGCTGGTCGTAGCGGTAGCGGGGCACGATCGCCTTCACCATGGCGAACAGGCAGAAGAAGAAGATCACCTTCCCGAAGAACCACATGAAGCCGAAGAAGCTCGCCGCGGTCGGGGCCCAGGAGGCGGTGAAGTCGGTCGGGAACGGCGCCTGCCACCCGCCGAAGAACAGGATGGTGATCATGGCGCACATCAGGACGATGTTCGCGTACTCGCCGATCATGAACAGCAGGTAGGGCGTGGAGGAGTATTCCACCTGGTAGCCGGCCACGAGCTCGGACTCGGCCTCCGGAAGGTCGAAGGGCGGGCGGTTGGTCTCGGCGAGCGCCGAGATGAAGAACACCACCGTCATCGGTAGCATCACCAGGGCCGCCGGCAGGTGCGTCAGCCCCCCGCCGCCCAGGAAGTTCCAGTTCCAGAACCCACCGGCCTGCTTTTCCACGATGGTCTGCAGGTTCATCGAGCCGGCCAGCAGGATCACGGTGATGATCACGAAGCCGATGGAGACCTCGTAGCTCACCATCTGCGCCGCCGAGCGCAGGCTGCCCAGGAACGGGTACTTCGAGTTGGACGCCCAGCCGCCCATAATGATGCCATAGACCCCCAGCGAGGAGATCGCGAACAGGTACAGCACGCCCACATTGAGGTTCGCCACCACCCAGCCCGGCGCCAGCGGGATCACCGCCCAGGCCCCGAACGCCAGGGTGAAGCTGATCAGCGGCGCCAGGATGAACACCGGCTTGTCGGCGCCGGAGGGGATCACGATCTCCTTCAGCACGAACTTGATGAAGTCGGCGAAGGACTGCAGCAGGCCGAACGGGCCCACCATATTGGGCCCTTTGCGCATCTGCACCCCGGCCCAGATCTTCCGGTCCGCCAGCAGCAGGAACGCCAGCGACAGCAGAATCCAGATCGTCACAGCCAGGATCTGACCCACAGTGATCAGGGTCCAGCCGACCGGCGTGGCCCAGAAGGATGTGGAAGCGTCCATCCCCTACTCCGCCGCCATCTTGGTCGCGCCCGAAGCCAGGGAGGCGCATTCAGCCATGGTCACGCTGGCGCGCGCGATCGGGTTGGTTAGGTGGAAGGCCCGCACCGCGCTGGCCAGCGGCGCGTCCGACAGCTCCCCCTTGGCCCCCAGCGCGCCCAGGTCGAGCCCGGCGGCCGCCGACGGCCCGTCCACATGGTCGATGCGCCCAAAGCTCGGATGGTCGGCGAACAGCTTCGCCCGCAGCTGGTCCAGGCTGTCATAGGGCAGCTTGGCGCCCAGCCGTTCGGACAGCGCCCGCAGGATCGCCCAGTCCTCCTTGGCCTCGCCCTTGGGGAATACCGCCCGCTGGCCCAGCTGAACCCGGCCCTCGGTGTTGACGTAGATGCCGTTCTTCTCGGTGTAGGCGGCGCCCGGCAGGATCACGTCGGCGCGGTGCGCGCCCGCATCCCCGTGCGTGCCCAGGTAGATCACGAACGCGTCGGTTTCCGACAGGTCGATCTCGTCGGCGCCCAGCAGGAACAGCACGTCGGCGCCGCCCTTCTTCACCAGCTCGCCGGCGCTCTTGCCGCCCTCGCCCGGCACGAAGCCCAGGTCGAGGCCGCCCACCCGGGAGGCTGCGCTGTGCAGTACGTTCCAGGTCATGCCGAAGCTCTTGGCCACGCCCGCCGCCGCGGCCAGCACCGTCGCGCCGTCAACCCGCGCCAGGGCGCCAGCGCCCACGACGATCGCCGGAGCCTTGGCGTTCTTCAGCGCGGCGACGAAATCGGCCTTCGACTTGGAAAGTCCGGAGAGCGCCTTGGCGTCAGCGCCCAGGTGGTCATGGCCATAGGTCAGGTCCACCGCCTCGCCAATCACGCCCACCTTGAGCGCCCCAGCCACCCAGCGCTTGCGCAGCCGCGCGTTCAGCACCGGCGCTTCGACGCGCGGGTTGCAGCCCACCAGCAGCACCACGTCCGCGTCCTCGATGCCGGCGATGGTGGAATTGAACAGCCAGCTCTCGCGGGCCCCGCCGCCCAGCGCCATGCCGTCCTGGCGGCAGTCCAGGCTCTTGATGCCCATGCCGCCAAACAGGTCCAGCGCCGCCTTCATGGACTCCGCGTCCTGCAGGTCGCCGGCGATCACGCCGATGCGCTCCGGCTGGGCGGCCTTCAGCTTCCCGGCCACAGCGTCGAACGCCTCACCCCACGACGCCGGGCGCAGCCGTCCGCCCTCGCGGATGAAAGGCCGGTCCAGCCGCTGGCGCGACAGGCCGTCGACCGCATAGCGGGTCTTGTCGCTGATCCACTCCTCGTTGACGTCCTCGTTGACCCTCGGCAGCACCCGCAGCACCGCCGAGCCCCGGCTGTCCACCCGGATCGCCGAGCCGAGCGCGTCCATCACGTCCACGCTCTCGGTCTTGGTCAGTTCCCAGGGCCGGGCGTTGAACGCATAGGGCTTGGAGGTCAGGGCGCCCACCGGGCAAAGGTCGATCACATTGGCCGACAGTTCCGAGGCCACCGCCTTGTCGAGATAGGTCGTGATCTCAACGTCTTCGCCGCGCGAGATGAGACCGATGTCCGGCACGCCGGCCACCTCGGTGATGAACCGGACGCAGCGCGTGCACTGGATGCAGCGGGTCATCACCGTCTTGATCAGCGGACCCATGTACTTCTCTTCGACGGCCCGCTTGTTCTCCGAATAGCGGCTCCCGTCGCGGCCATAGCCCATGGCCTGGTCCTGCAGGTCGCACTCCCCGCCCTGGTCGCAGATCGGGCAGTCCAGGGGGTGGTTGATGAGCAGGAACTCCATCACCCCGTGCCGGGCCTTCCTGACCATCGGCGTGTCGGTGAAGATCTCGTTGCCTTCGGCGCATGGCAGCGCGCAGGAGGCCTGCGGCTTCGGCGGGCCGGGCTTCACCTCCACCAGGCACATCCGGCAGTTGCCGGCGATGCTCAGCCGCTCATGGTAGCAGAAGCGCGGGATCTCCTTGCCCGCCAACTCGGCCACCTGCAGCACGCTCATGCCGGCTTCGAACTCGACCTCGACGCCGTCGACCTTGGCTATCGGCATCGCTCTTACTCCGCCGCCTGCAGGGAATGGCCCTGCACGTGGGGCTTGCCCGCCCGGTACTGGGTGATCCGGTCCTCCACCTCGTGGCGGAAGTGGCGGAACAGGCCCTGGATCGGCCAGGCGGCCGCGTCCCCCAGGCCACAGATGGTGTGGCCCTCCACCTGGCTGGCCACGTCCAGCAGGGTGTCGATCTCCGACATCTCCGCCTCGCCGGTGACCATCCGCTCCATCACCCGCCACATCCAGCCGGTG
>CANJKG010000165.1 GCA_947474775.1 Caulobacteraceae bacterium
CGGCGGCATCGTGCCGTGGGCGAGCCCGCCAGCTCGATGGGAAAGCGCGCGCTCGCCCACCCAACCCTTGGCGTCAGAGGCCGCCATGAACTAACATTGAAGATGGATCACCCCTCGGGGGCAGGCCATCGGCAACGTGGTCGCCGCCGGCGTGGTCACCACCATCACCAACACCGCCACCGGCACGATCAGCGCCAACGGCGCCGACGTGGTGCGGCCCGGCACCAACGCCACGGTCCACAACTACGGCGACATCACCTCCGGCGGGACCGGCAACGACGGCGTCGACTTCCAGGGCAATACGGGCGGGACGCTCTACAACTACGCCAGCGGGGAGATCATCGCCTCCAAGCACGCGGTGACCTCCGACGCGGTGGTCACGGTGGTCAACAGCGGACTGTTGAAGGGCCTGTTGGGCGGCGGGGTGAACCTGGACACGGCCGCGAACTCGATGTCCTTCGTGACCAACAACGTCGGTGGCCTGATCACCGGCAATTCGGCGGGGGCGACGGACGGGGACGGCGTCGATTCCGACGGCCCGGTGACGATCTTCAACTACGGGACCATCGAGGCCACGGGGAGCTCGAACGCGGGCAGCCTGTCCGAGGCGCTGGCGCTCGGCGGGGGTGTGGTCCACAACTACTCGGGCGGGGTCATCACCAGCTCCGAGCGGGCCATCACCGTCGATGACAGCGACCTGGGCCCGGCCTTCGCGGCGTTCACCCTGAACAACGCCGGGCTGGTGACCGGCGGCAACGGCCAGGCCATCGACGTCAAGGGCGCCTTCGCCGACACCGTCAACAACAGCGGCACGATCACCGGTTCGGTGGCCCTGGGCGGCGGGGGCGACATCGTCACCCTCACCGGCGCGGGCCGGGTGAACGGGGCGATCCAGGGCGAGGACGGCGCCGACAGCCTGACCGGGGCCGGCGCGGCCGACACCCTGAGCGGCGGCGCGGGGCTGGACAAGCTGCGCGGCGGGGACGGCGCCGACAGCCTGAACGGCGGCGCCGACAAGGACGTGTTCGTCTATGGGGCGGGCGCCAACGGAGCCGACGTGATCGGCGACTTCCTGCTGGGCGTGGACAAGCTGCAGCTGCTGGAGGGCGCCCGGGTGACCGGCGTGCGGTTCGGCGACTTCGACGGCGACGGCGACCGCGACGCCCTGCTCACCCTGGGTGGGCCGGCCAGCGGCTCGGTCACCCTGCTGAACGTCACCCTCTTCAACAACAGCATCCTGCTCTGACGGGAAGGGCCTCTCCAGCGGGAGAGGCCCTATCCTCGGGCACGAAAAACGCCGCCGATCCGGAGATCGGCGGCGTTCTTGTCGGTTCGTGTCGCGGATCAGGCGGCGGCGATGCGCCGACGCGAACGCATGGCCGCGCCCACCGCGCCGACACCCATGATCATCAGGGCCCAGCTGGTGGGCTCGGGCACCACCGCATAGCGCATCTGAGCGAAGGCGAATTCGTCGTTGCCGCTGATCACCACCTGGTCGAAGGCGCCGCCCTTGGCCGCGAACAGCTTGGAGTCAAACAGGGGATAGACGTCGCGGGCCACCTGGAACTGCAGGAGACCGCCACGATAGAAGGAGGCGGTGAAAGAGGCGAAGCCGTCGCCGAAGGCGTCATAGGGCTCGCTGCTGTCCTCGGGGAAGTCGGCGCCGTGGGCGCCCAGCTCCACACCGAAGGCCGAGACCAGGCGGCTGAAGCTGAAGGTCACCGAGTTCACGCCGTCGCCGGTGTAGAACACCGGCACGGTGTCGATGAAATAATCCTGCTCGGCGTCCGGGGGTGAGCCCCAGCTGAGCCACGTGACGCCGGCGGTGAGCAGGGTGCTGGATCCGAAGTCCACGGTGATCAGGCTGTCGGACAGGCTGGAGATCGCATCGCCGTCCACCGCGCTTCCGGGCGGCAGGAGCTTGGTGGTCGAGGCGAGGTAGGCCGCGTCGGGCGTGGCCACGTCGCTCGCCGCGTTCGCCTGGCCGACCATGCAGATAAGGGCCAGACCGGCGGCTATTCCCAGCGCCTTCGTCGAAATCATCCCAAAATCCCCCAGATTCGGCGGTTCTCGCCTCTCGCGCGAAAACAGACCTGCAAACACAAAACCGGCCGGTCCCAGGCGGGCCGGCCACGTCTGAAACCTAGCGGAGCGGACGGCTGAGAAGCGTGAATTTTTTGTTGCGATGCAATGCGTCCAGGCCGCCCCGCACTGCCTGCGACCGCGAGAATCCGCTAAAGGCATGACCCATGCCCCAGGTGATCCTCTCGGCCGGTCCGATCGCGCGGTCCCGCAACGGGGTGATCGGCAAGGACGGCGCCCTGCCCTGGCGGCTGAAGTCGGACCTGGCGATCTTCCGGGCGGTGACCATGGGCAAGCCGGTGATCATGGGCCGCAAGACCTGGGACAGCCTGCCGAAGAAGCCGCTGGTGGGGCGGACCAACATCGTGCTGTCGCGCGACGGCTCGTTCGAGCCGCACGGCGCCGTGGTCTGCGAGGACTTCAGCGAAGCGGCCTCCATCGGCCGCGAGCAGGCCGCCGAGGACGGGCGCGACGAGGTGTGCGTGATCGGCGGGGCCTCGCTGTTCGCCATGGCCCTGGGGAAGGCGCGCCGGCTCTACCTCACCGAGGTGGACGCGGAGGTGGAGGGCGACGTCACCCTGGCTCCCATCGACGAGAGCCGCTGGCGGGAGGTGCGCCGCGAGACCTATCCGGCCTCCGACGTCGACCAGTACGGATTCACCTTCCGGGTGCTGGAACGGGCGTAGGAGCGCGCCTAGAGAGCCGTCATCGAGGGAAAGATCAGGGCCGGTCGCGCCAGCCGTAGGCCACCCACAGATGGCCGCCCAGGTGACGGGCCTCGATCACGCCGTCCTCGCGGCGCCGCGCGCGGGCGCCGCGGCGGGCCCTGAGCGCCAGGCCAGTAAAGGCGAGCAGCACGCTGGCCATGAGGGCGATGACCGCCACGGTGGCGGCGAAGAACACCACCAGCACCACGCCAACCACAAGGGCGGCGACGGTGGCCAGGCTGGTGCCCAGGACGGCCAGGCTGCGAAGCGCGGGTCCGTGCTGGAGGGCGAATTCTTTCACCATGGCGTCTTCCTCGTGCGCCCTATTCCGTGGGCTAACCGATTATGTCGTGGTCCCTGTTCCCGCCGTCAACCTCGCAAACGGCGTCAAACCCGGATAATGGCGTTATGCCGCGCCTCTTAGCCCTAACGCGCGGCGTTCGCGCATGGCGGTGTCGAAGGCGGCGTTGATGGCGGCGGCCTTGGATTCGGCCACCTCGATGAACTCCGCGGGGAGGCCGCGCGCCCGGGCCCGATCGGGGTGGGCTTCCGAGAGCTGGGCCTTCCAGGCCACGCGCAGGGTCTCGTCGGAGACGTCATGCGCCACGCCCAGGACCACATAGGGGTCGTCGTTCGCCGCGCCCAGGTGGGTGGCCTTGATCCGGCGGAACACCAGGGGCGACTGGCCAAACAGGCCGGAGACGCGCTCCAGGTAGTCGAGCTCGTCGGCTGTGACCGCCCCATCGGCGGAGGCGATGTGGAAAAGACCGTCCAGCACGTCCTCCAGCAACCGGGGGCAGCCGCGATATCGCTTGGCCAGGCGCTTGGCGTAGCTTTCGAAACCCCGCGTGGTCTGGCGGGCGAGATCGTACAGCCGGCGGATGTTGTGGCTACTGGCCGGCTCCGACTGGAACACCACCGAGAAGGTGTCGTACTCGCCGGCCTGGGCGCTGCCGTCGGCCTTGGCGAGCTTGGCGCCCAGGGCGGTGACCGCGGTGGTGAACGCCGGATCCTGGCCGGGAAGGCCCGGCGGACAGTCGGGACACTGCGCCTCGTCGAGGTTGCGGACGGCAAGGCCTGCTATGTTGCGCCAGAAGCTCATGGGGTAAGCCCAGCCTCAGAACCGTGACCAAGTCATGACAATCACCTCCATAGGTTAAGGTTTGGATCCCCGCCCCGCGACCTCCCCGAGCCAGATACGCCGCCGGCCCGGACGGAGGCGCGGAAGTTGCTGCGTGGCAGGGCTTGCCTGCCCAGCGAGACGGCGCCGCCCGACCGGGCGAGCCAGCCGTTCCGCGAGGCGCGCCGCCCATGGCACGGCATTTGCTGGGCGGCGCGGGAATTGCGGCCGCGCGGAGCCAAGCTGTGTCGATATCGAGCATTGGAGGAGCGGCGGCCTATCCGGGCGGCGGCTTCCGGGGCTTCGGCGTCACGGCGCGGAACGCGCCCCGCGCCGACAGGACCGAATTCGACCTATGGGCCCGGATGTCGCCGGCCCAGCGCTTGCGCGCCAACCTGCTGGCCAGCATGGGGGTCACCGAAGAGCAGCTGAAGGCGATGAGAGTCAGGGACCGCGAGCGCATCGAAGCCATGATCGAGCAACGCGTCGAGCAGCAGATGAAGCGCGACGCCGAGGCCAAGAAGCTTGGCCTGAAGGTGGACATCACGGTCTGACCTCGCACGGGCCGATGCGGGGGGCGGCGTGAGCCCGGCAGGCCGCCTTACCTTCTGGATCGACCGCGGCGGCACCTTCACCGACGTGATCGGCCGCGACGAGGCCGGGGCGGAGACCTCGCTCAAGCTGTTGTCCACCTCGCCGGCCTACGCTGACGCAGCCGTGGAAGCCATGCGGCGGATGCTCGGCGCGGCGCCGGGAGAGCCCTTCCCCGCCGATCGGGTGGCCGCGATCAAGATGGGCGCCACCGTGGCCACCAACGCCTTGCTGGAGCGGCGCGGGGCCAGGACGCTTTTCGTGACCACGCAAGGGTTCGCCGACGCCTTGCTGATCGGCGACCAGGCGCGGCCGGACCTGTTCGCCCTGGATATCCGCCGGCCCGCGCCGCTGTACGCCGGCGTTGTGGAGGCCGACGAGCGGCTGGACGCGGAGGGGCGCGTGGTGCGGCCCCTGGACCGCGCGGACCTGTTCGAGCGCCTGCGGGCGGCGCTTGCCGAGGGCTATGGGGCGGTAGCTATCGCCTTCATGCACGCCGATCTCCACCCGGCGCACGAGCAGCAGGCGGCGGGGATCGCCCGCGACCTGGGATTCCCCTTCGTGGCCACCAGCCATGAGGTCTCGCCGCTGCCCAGGTTCCTGCCGCGGGCGGAGACGACGGTGGCGGACGCCTATCTGACGCCGGTGTTGCAGGCCTATGTGCGGCGTGTGGCCGACGCCGTGGCCGGGGCGCCGCTCTACTTCATGACCTCGGCTGGCGGGCTGGTGCGCGCCGAGGCGTTCCGGGGGCGCGACGCAGTGGTCTCCGGGCCGGCCGGCGGCGTGGTGGGGGTGGCCAAGACCGCCGAGCAGGCGGGCGCGAAGGCGGTGCTGGGCCTGGACATGGGCGGCACCTCGACAGACGTCTGCCGCTATGCCGGGCGGCTGGAGCGGCGGGATGTGGCCAGGGTGGCCGGCGTGCGGCTGCGCAGCCCGATGCTGGACGTGGAGACCGTTGCGGCGGGCGGCGGCTCGATCCTGACCTTCGACGGCCTGCGGGCCCGGGTGGGGCCGGCCAGCGCCGGGGCCGATCCGGGGCCGGCGGCCTATGGGCGCGGCGGCCCGGCCACGGTGACGGACGCCAACCTGGTGCTGGGCCGGCTGGACCCGGCCTTCTTCCCGGCGGTGTTCGGGCCGGCGGGCGATGCGCCGCTGAACGCAGCGACGGCCCGGGCGCGGCTGGCGGAGCTGGCGCGGGCCATGGGGGCGGAAAGTGCGGAAGCGGCGGCCGAGGGCTTCCTGGCCGTGGGGGTGGAGCAGATGGTGCAGGCGGTGCGGCGCATCTCCACCGAGCGCGGGTTCGATCCGCGCGAGCATGCGCTGACCGCGTTCGGGGGCGCGGCCGGCCAGGTGGCGTGCCAGACCGCCGAGGCGCTGGGGACCGATGAGGTGCTGTGTCCCGCCTACGCGAGCGTGCTCTCGGCCTGGGGGATCGGCCAGGCGCGGGTGACGGCGCTCCGCCAGGCGGGGCTGGAGATGGCGCTGGATGCGGCCGGGCTAGCGCGCGCAGCGGTGGTGGCGGGGGATGTGGAGGCGCAGGCGCGAGCGGCCCTGGCGGAACAGGGCGCTGATGCGGGCGAGGTGCGCCGCGCGCTTCGGCTGCGGTACGACGGGGCGGACGCGGAAGTGACGGCGGCGTTCGCGGATCTCGGCGTGGTTCGGACCGCGTTCGAGGCGGCGCATCGGCGGCTGTTCGGGTTCGTGGAGCCTGGGCGGACAATCCTGATCGCTGCGGTGGAGGTGGAGGCGCTGGCCTCTCCACAAACCGCGCATCCTCGCGAAGGCCGGGACCCAGGGTTTTTTGCTGGTCCAGGGTCCGCCAGCGCCGCCGCCTGTCCGTACTCCAGCAACGAGAGAAGCCTGGGTCCCGGCCTTCGCGGGGATGAGCGGATCAGGATGTTCGCTCAGGGGGCTTGGCGCTGGGCTCAAGTGATCCCGGCCAGAGATCTCATCACCGCCGACGGCCCCGCCCTCATCGTGCGCCCGGACACCCAGATCGCCCTCCTACCGGGCTGGCGCGCGAAGGCGGACGACGGCGGCCTGATCCGTCTCGCGCGCACCGCCGCCGTGACCCACCGGGCGCCAGAGCTGGACAAGCCCGAGCCGGTCACCCTGGAGCTGTTCAACCGGCGGTTCTCAGGCGTGGCGGAGGCCATGGGGGCGGCGCTGGAGCGGACGGCGCAGTCGGTGAACATCAAGGAGCGGCTGGACTTCTCCTGCGCCCTGTTCGACGCGGACGGCGGGCTGGTGGCGAACGCGCCGCACATGCCGGTTCACCTGGGCTCCATGGGGGCCAGCGTGCGGGCGGTGCGGGACCGGCGCCCGCATCTGCGGCCGGGCGAGGCCTTCGCCCTGAACAATCCCTATGCGGGGGGCACGCACCTGCCGGACATCACAGTGGTGATGCCGGTGTTCCAGGACACAGCGGCGCAGCCCGCATTCTATGTGGCGGCTCGGGGACACCATGCGGATGTGGGCGGGGTGCAGCCGGGGTCCATGCCGCCGTTCTCCAGCGACATCGCCGAAGAAGGGGTGATGCTGGACGCCCTGCCGATCATGCGGGACGGGACGTTCCTGGAGGCGGAGGTGCGGGCCGCGCTGACCGCCGGGTCCTGGCCGGCGCGGGTCCCGGAGCGCAACATCGCCGACCTGAAGGCGCAGATCGCCGCCTGCCAGGCCGGCGCGGCGGCGGTCTCGGAGATGATCGCGGCGCATGGGGGCGGGACGGTGGCCCGCTACATGGGCTTCGTGCAGGGCAACGCCGAACAGGCGGTGCGCCGCGCCATCGGCCGGCTGAGCGACGGCGAGGCGCGGGTCCCGATGGACGGGGGCGGCGAGGTGGTGGTCAGCATTAAGGTGGATGCGGCGGCGGGCGAGGCGGTGCTGGACTTCACCGGTTCGTCGGACCAGCTAGGCTCGAACTTCAACGCACCGGCCGCCATCGTCGACGCCGCCGCGCTCTATGTGTTCCGGACCCTGATCGACGACGACATCCCGCTGAACGCCGGCTGCCTGAAGCCGCTCCGGATCGTCACCCGCGAGGGCTCGCTGCTGAACCCGCGCCCGCCCGCGGCGGTGGTGGCGGGCAATGTGGAGACCAGCCAGCACATCGTCGACGCCCTCTATGCGGCGCTGGGGGCGATGGCCAAC
>CANJKG010000166.1 GCA_947474775.1 Caulobacteraceae bacterium
GTGAAGGCCGAGACCGACATCTGCTGCACCAGCGCCAACGCGGTCCAGGTGGTGGAGGAAGCCGCCCGCCTGTTCGGCTCCGACCGGGTGATCCTGATTCCCGACGAGTACCTGGCCCGCAACGTGGCCCGCCAGACCGCGGTGAAGATCATCGCCTGGCAGGGCCGCTGCGAGGTGCATGAGCGCTTCACCGCCGCCGACATCCTGGAGATCCGCGCCGCCTACCCCGACGCCGAGGTCCTGGCTCACCCCGAATGCCCGGCCGAGGTGCTGGAGGTCTCGGACTTCGCCGGTTCCACCGCCGCCATGAACGACTACGTCATGCAGCGGAAGCCCCGCCGGGTGGTGCTTATCACCGAATGCTCCATGGCCGACAACGTGGCCGCCGACGCTCCCGACACCGAGTTCGTGCGGCCCTGCAACCTGTGCCCGCACATGAAGCGGATCAGCCTGGAGAACATCTACGAGGCCCTGCTCCACGACCGCTACGAGGTCACCGTGGACCCCGCCATCGCCGAGCGGGCCCGCCTGGCCGTCCAGCGCATGGTCAACCTGCCGCCCCTGGCCGTCCCGGCCCGCTACGACCTGGTGAAGGCCCGCCACCACGTCGACGTCGAGCTGATCTGATGCAGCGTCTCCAGCACGACGGCGTCCTCGTCGTCGGCGCTGGCCTGGCGGGCCTCTCGGCCGCCCTGGCCGCCGCCCCGCGCAGGGTGCTGCTCCTCACCGGCGCCCCGCTCAACCACGGCTGCTCCTCGGCCTGGGCGCAGGGCGGCATGGCGGTGGCCCTGGCCCCCGACGACAACCCGGACCTGCACGCCGCCGACACCGTCGCCGCCGGGGCCGGCCTCGTGGACCCCGCCATGGCCCGGCTGCTGGCCGCCGAGGGTCCCGCCGCCGTCCACGCGCTCGCCGCCCTCGGCGCCCCCTTCGACCGCGCTGCTGATGGGACCTTCGCCCAGAGCCTGGAGGCCGCCCATTCCCGCGCCCGCGTCGCCCGGGTGAAGGGCGACCAGGCCGGCCGTGCCATCATGGAGGCGGTCACCGCTGCGGTGCTCGCAGCGCCGCATATCGAGGTTCGCGCCGGCGCACGCCTGCGCGGGCTCCCGCAGGACGCCAGCGGTCGCGTGCGCGGCGTGATCGTCGAGCAGGATGGCGCGCTCACCGAGATCACCGCCGCCGCCGTCATCCTCGCCACCGGCGGCGTGGGCGGCCTCTACGCCGTCACCACCACGCCCGCCGAGCTGCGCGGCGAAGGCCTAGCCCTTGCCGCCCTGGCCGGCGCCCGGATCGCCGACCCCGAATTCGTCCAGTTCCACCCCACCGCCATCGACCTCGGCCGCGATCCTGCGCCCCTGGCCACCGAGGCCCTGCGGGGCGAGGGCGCCGTCCTGGTCAATGCCGACGGCCAGCGGTTCATGGCCCGCTATCACCCAGCCGCCGAACTCGCCCCGCGCGACGTGGTCGCCCGCGCCATCCACGCCGAGCGAGAGGCCGGCCGCGGCGCCTCCCTCGACGCGCGCGAGGCGGCCGGCGCCCATTTCCCCGACGAGTTCCCCACCGTGTTCGCCGCCTGCCTGTCCGCGGGGATCGATCCCCGCGTGCAGCCGATCCCGATCGTCCCGGCCTGCCACTACCACATGGGCGGGATCGACGCCGACGCGGACGGCCACACCTCCCTGTCCGGCCTGTTCGCGGCGGGCGAGTGCGCCTCCGTGGGCGTCCACGGCGCCAACCGCCTGGCCTCCAACTCCCTGCTGGAAGCCGCCGTCTTCGGCGTCCGGGCCGGCGCAGCCGCCGCCCGCGAGACCGATCCCGAAACACCGGCCCTGCCCGCCGTCATCCCGCCCCACCTGCCTGCCGAGGCCCTGACCCGCCTGCGCCAGGCCATGAGCCGCGACGCAGGCGTCATCCGCGACGCCGCCGGCCTCAACCGGCTGCTGGCCGCGATCGACGCCCTGGAAGCCGCCCACGGCCGCGCCGCGTCCCTCGTCGCCGCCCGCCTCGTGGCGGGTTGCGCCCTGGCCCGCACCGAAAGCCGCGGCGCGCACTTCCGCGCCGACGCGACGGCGGTCTCCAAACCCCGACGCACCTTCGTCACCTGGGCCGACATCGCCGCCCCGGCGCTGCGGTACGCCGCCGAATGACCGAGCCCCTGCCCGACGTCCTGATCGCCCCCATCGTCCGCGCCGCCCTGGCAGAGGACCTGGGCCGCGCCGGGGACGTCACCGCCCAGGCCTGCGTCCCCGCCGACGCGCGGCTCTCCGCCGTCTTCGCCGCCCGCAAGCCAGGCGTGGTGGCGGGCCTGGCCTGCGCCCGCCTCTCCATCCTCGAGCTCGACCCGGCCGCGACGTTCGAGGCCCTGGCCGCCGACGGCGACCGGCTCGTCCCCGGCGCCCGGCTCGCCAGGGTGGAGGCCAATGCGCGGGCCCTGCTCTCCGCCGAGCGCACGGCGCTGAACCTGCTGGGCCGCCTCTCGGGCGTCGCCACCCTCACCCGCGCCTATGTGGACGCCGTCGAGGGGACCGCCGCGCGCATCGTCGACACCCGCAAGACCACGCCGGGCCTGCGCGCCCTGGAGAAGTACGCGGTGCGCTGCGGCGGCGGGGTCAACCACCGCTTCGGCCTGGATGACGCCATCCTGATCAAGGACAACCATATCGCCGCCTGCGGCTCGGTGGCCGAGGCCGTGCGCCGCGCGAGGGCCGCCGCCGGCCACCTCACCAAGGTCGAGGTGGAGATCGACGACCTTCACCAGCTCGACGAGGCCCTGCTACACGGCCCCGACGTGGTCATGCTCGACAACTTCAGCCTCGCCGACTTGCGCGAAGCCGTTCGACGCGTCGCCGGCCGCGTGGTCCTGGAAGCCTCCGGCGGCGTCAGCCTCGAGACCGTGCGCGCCATCGCCGACACGGGCGTCGACGTCGTCAGCGTCGGCGCGCTGACCCACTCCGCCAGCGTGCTCGATATCGGGCTTGACGCGGTCTAGAGCCTGATCGGTTCAGATGGTTTGGGTCTCGCCTGAAGCGATCCGGCTGATCCGCCCAGGCTTTGACGGTGGCCTCGCAGGGTCTGAGCCGCGTAGAATCCTCAACCGTCCGGGTTGGTGGCGGGCGCCCAGGAAGCCGGCGACCTACAACAGGGTGAGGAAGAAGATCACCGTCGCCACCGCCATCACCGCTGTCGCCGCCCAACCGAGAATGGTGGCTCGCCCCGACAGGGTGAGGCGTCCCATGGCGCGAGGATTGCGGACGATCAGCATCATGGCCGCCATGAGGGGCGCCGCCAGCACGCCGTTTACAACGGCCGCCCAGTAAAGTGCTCGCGCCGGATCGATGCCGAAGAAATTCAGCGATGCTCCGAGCAGCGTCGTCACGATGATCGTGGCGTAGAAGAGCCGGGCTTGGAGGGGCTTGGCGTCCAGGCTGCCCGCGACGCCAACCATTTCAGTCACCGCATAGGCGGCTGAGCCTGCCAGCACGGGCACCGCCAGCAGGCCTGTGCCGATGATTCCAAACGCAAAGAGCGCAAACGCGAAGGAGCCCGCGATGGGACGCAGCGCCTCGGCGGCCTGCGCCGAGGTGGTGATGTTGGTGATGCCGTGCGCGTTCAGCGTAGCCGCGGTCGCGAAGACTATGGCCACGGAGATAACTGAGCTGAAGGCCATGCCGACGAGGGTATCGGTACGGATGCGGCTGAGCTCGGGGCCGGCCTCGCGCGGCGTGATGCAAAGGGGCTTGGCGTGGCGGCGGTGCTGCTCCTCAACTTCCTGTCCGGCCTGCCAGAAGAAGAGGTAGGGGCTGATGGTCGTGCCGAGGATCGCCACGACCGCCATGGCGTATGCGCCGTTCCACTGGATTTCCGGGACCACCAGGGCGGTCAACGCACGCGCCCAGGGCACATCGGCAACCACGACAACCGCCACATAGGAAAATAGCGACAGCGTCGCCCACTTGAGGATGGCGGCATAGCGCGGGTAGCTGAGCGCAACCTCCAGGACCACGCAGACAACGCCAAACAGCAGCGTGTAGAGCGCGCCATCGCCGCCGACGAGCAGGAAGAGGGCCGCGCCCATCGCACCAAGGTCGGCCCCCAGATTCACGATGTTGGCGACAAGTAGCAGCAGCACGGCAGCGAGCAGCAACGGCCGTGGATAGTGGCGGCGCAGATTTTTTGCGATCCCCCCGCCGGTGACGCAGCCGATCTCCGCGGCGACCGTCTGGATGATGACCATCAGGGGGAAGCTGAAGACGAAGGTCCAGGCCAAGCCATAGCCAAACTGCGCGCCAACCTGACTGTGAGTCCCGATGCCGCTGGGGTCGTCGTCCGCCGCTCCGGTCACCAGACCAGGACCCAATTGGCCAAAAAGTTTGCGCAGTCGGGAAGCTAAGGAGGGGCCCATAGCTGACACATAGCAGCCAACCCGCTCGGCGCACGCCCGGGAATTACAGCTGGCTGAAGCGGGTCCCGCCCCGGCCGAGGTGGCGAGGTTCAGCGGAGCGGGCGGCCGCGGGAAGCGCAGGGATCAAGAGACGGCGGCGGCTTTTGGTGGCGTGGCGGGCGCGGGCCCGGTGACGATAGGCTGCGGCGAGGCCGGCGCGTCTGCGGCCTCGGTGGCGGCGGCGGGTTCGGCCTCATCGGTGGGAACCGCCAGGGCCATGGACAGCCGGATCTCGGTCGCCGGCTCCGCCGCGTCATCGGCCTGAGCGCTCACGAACACCGCGTGCTCCGGCCTCGCCCGCGGCGCGGCCTCGGCCCGGTGGACACGGCCGTTCAGGCTGTAGAACACGTGCAATCCAACCTGGGTCACCCGCAGCATGCTGGACCCCCAGGCCGGGCTCACCCTAACCGCATGGAAGTGGGTGGCCGTCCCGACATAGGACGGCGCGCCGCCGGCCAGCGCCCGGGCGGCGATCTTGCGGGCGCGCGTCCAGGCGTCGGCCTCGCGGCCTCGCCGGGTGGAACCGTCGCAGGCGAAGCTGAACTGGCAACCCGCCGAGCGGGCGCCCTGGTAGACCACGCCGCAGACAGTCTTCGGATAGGCCGGATGGCGCACGCGGTTCAGCACAACCTGGGCCACCGCGGCCTGGCCACGGGGGGTCTCGCCGCGGGCCTCGAAGTAGACCGCCTGGGTCAGGCAGTCGAGCTCGCGGGGGGTGGCCCGGTGACCGAGCCGGCCGGCGGCCGGGGCTTCGAAGGCCACGGCCTCGACCACCGCGAGCGGAGTCGCAGCGGCCCGCTGGGCCTGCGCGCGGGCCACGGCGGCGGGGTCGAGACCGGCCAGGTAGATGGCGCCCAGGGCCAGGCCGACTCCTGCGCCCGTCAATGCGGCGCTAACGGGCGCACGCCCTTCGGCGCTCGCCAACATACTGGAAAACAAAATGATCTAGTCCTGCGTGGCGAGGGCGGACGGCCCCCCGACTTTGACGCCGCGGAGGCCCCTGCACGTGCTGGAAGCGCCCGCCGGCTGGCCTGGCCCGACACGAGGAAGGTGGGCGAGGCGACGACAAATGGTGAAGGACGTATGAACGAAACCGCCCGCCAAGGCAAGCGGATATTGCACCGCAGCAAAGTTGGTTAAGACGCGCCAGCCCGATCGTCAGCTCAGGGACAGATCTCGCCCTGTCGCCCGGAGCCCCCGCAGTAGCTCACATCCTGCAGCTGGATCGCGGTGTTGTCGGGGTCCTGGAAGTAGACTTCGAAGGTGCCCAGCGGGTAGCTCGGGCCGCCGCCGTTGTTGGGGAACTGGCGCAGCCGCGCGCGGCAAGTCATCGGCTTGATCAGCGCCTTGTCGCCCACCTCCACCGGCTGGAATCCGGCCTTGGCCAGGGCGGCGATGGCCGCCGCCACGTCGAAGTCGGCGACGGCGAAACAGGCGTGGTCCACTCCGGGCCGGAAGTCCGGCGCATCGGCCTTGTTGCTCAAGGCCAGGAAGTCGGGCCCCGGCCCGATCCGCCGCATGAGGCTGCCCGGACCCTGCATGGCCTGCACCGGCATCGGGAAGATGGCCTCGAAGAAGGCCGCGGTCCGGGGACGGTCGCGGGCGTTCACCGTCACATGGCTGAAGGTCTGCAACGGGAACGGCGCCGCCTGGGTCGGCGGACGGGCCGCAGCGGCCACCGCGCCGGGGATGTGGCCGGGCGCCGCAAACTGCACGCGTCCGCCATCCGGGTCCTCGAACCACACCGTCGATCGGCCGTTGTGGGTGGCTGCCCGCGCGCCGGCCACGCCAAGGTCCGTCAGAGCGGCCTCCACGCGCTCCGGAATGAAGTCCTGGATGGCGATCCCGAATGAGGCGTAGCCCGGTTTCTCCTCTGGCCGGACCTTGCGCAGGGCCAGGAAGGCCGGCGAGCGGGCCATCCGGAAGATCGCCGTGTCCCCGTCCGGCAGAGAAGGCCCGAACAGTCGCTCGTAGACCGGCAGTGAGCGCGCCATGTCGGAGACCGCGATCACCGCATTGCTCAGCGCCGCGCTCCGCAGCGGCGGGGCCGCCCGCACGTGCGATCCAACCAGCGCCGCCGGAAGCGCAAGAAGCAGGCTCCGCCTTCCGATCTCCCCCGCCAAAGCGCCCTCCCTGGGTCTGTTTGACCAAGGGGTAGCAGAAACCCACCCCACCGCCACTCAGCCACTCAGCCACGGAACCGACACCCCGCCGCCTCGTTTGTCAGCCGACACCGAACCTTCGGCAAGACACCGGGCAGGAGCACGACCATGCGTACGACCATCAGCCTCGCCGCCGCCGCCGCCCTGGTCCTTGCGGTTTCCGCCTGCGGACACAACACCGAGCAGCGCGCCGCCACCGGCGCGGTCGCCGGCGCCGTGTTGGGCGGCCCCATCGGCGCGGCCGTCGGCGCGGGCGCCGGCGCGGCTGTCAGCAAGAGCGTGGACAAGTGAGCATGGCTAATTGCGTCCAAACCGGAAGCGTTACCGTATCTCCTGGGTAAGGGACGCAAGGGGGAGCCATGAAGTACTTCGTTTTCGCCTTCATCAGCCTGATCGCCAGCGCCTTCCTGCTGGCCAACACCGCCCAGGCCACCTTCTGAGGCCACCGCCGATGTTTTAGGTGAGTCAGGCCGCCGCCGCCCCTAGCGTTGCGCGCGGCCCGGCCCTACCTTCCCGTTCATGGCCCGTTCTCCCGCATCCACCCCCCAGAAAGCGGGCGGCGTGTCCGACATGTCCGGCGCCTTCGACTATGACGAGAACACGCGCCCGCTGCTGTGGACCCCGCACCGGCCCACGCGCCCGGCCAAGTCCGAGGGCGGCCAGACCTTCAGGCTGGTCAGCGACTACCAGCCCGCCGGCGACCAGCTCACCGCCATCCCCGAACTGGTTGCGGGCCTCGCCGGCTCCGAGCGCGATCAGGTGCTGCTGGGCGTCACCGGCTCCGGCAAGACCTTCACCATGGCCAAGGTCATCGAGGCCACCCAGCGCCCGGCCCTGATCCTCGCCCCCAACAAGACACTGGCGGCCCAGCTCTACAGCGAATTCAAGAGCTTCTTCCCGGAGAACGCCGTCGAGTTCTTCGTCTCCTACTACGACTACTACCAGCCCGAGGCCTACGTCCCGCGCACCGACACCTACATCGAGAAGGACTCGTCCATAA
>CANJKG010000167.1 GCA_947474775.1 Caulobacteraceae bacterium
CGCGCCCACCCGGCCGTCCATCATGTCCGAGGGCGCGAGGATGTCGCAGCCGGCCCGGGCCTGCATCAGGGCCTGTTCCACCAGCCGCTCGACGGTGGCGTCGTTGAGGATCCGGCCGTTCTCGATCAGGCCGTCGTGGCCGTGGTCGGTGAAGGGGTCGAGCGCCACGTCGCACAGGATGCCGACCTCGGGGGCGGCGTCCTTCATGGCCTTGACGGCGCGGGCGACGAGGTTGTCCGGATCGTGGGCCAGGGAGCCCGAGGCGTCCTTCCGGGCGCCGTCGATGTGCGGGAAGATGGCGATGGCCGGGATGCCCAGCGCCCTGGCCTCCCGGGCGGCGGCGGCGGCGTCCTTCACGGACAGGCGCGAGACGCCCGGCATCGAGGCCACCGGGACCTGGCCCTCGCCTTCGTGCACCACCATCGACCAGATCAGGTCGGCCGGCGTCAGCGTCGTCTCCCGCACCAGTCGGCGGATCCAATCGGCCTGGCGAAGGCGCCGCAGGCGAAGGGCGGGGTAGGCGGCGAGGGGTGCGCGGCTCATGTGGCGGGGCTGTGGACGATCGCTGGGCTGGTGGCAATGGCGTATCATCCCACTTCGCATCGCGGGCGGGAAGCGCCAGTGATTGTCGGTCCCGTGCGGATGAGGTCTAGTGGGCCAGGCGAGGCGCCAGGCCGCCCGCGAGGAGGAGACCGATAATGTCCCGCGCACTCTTGCTGGCGGCCGCAGCCGCGATTGTCCTGGCCGCGCCGACCGGGGTTCTGGCCCAGGCGGACCACGCCGATCATGCCAGTCACGCGGGCCACAGGCCCGTCAACGACGCCGTGGGCGATCCGGGCCGGCCGCAGACGGACAGGGAACGCGACCCCGACCGCAAACCCGTCGAGACGGTGACCTTTGCTGGCGTCAAGCCGGGCGACAAGGTGATCGAGTTGTTCCCGGGCCGCGGATACTTCACGCGGATCCTGTCGAAGACGGTGGGGCCGAAGGGCAGGGTCTATACGGTGATGAACCCGCCGGCAGATCCCAATGTCCCGCCGCCGATCATGGCCGTGGCGCAGGACAAGGCCTACGGCAACATCGAGGTCCAGACGTCGGGTGTCCAGGAGATCAAGGTCCCGGAGAAGGTCGACCTGGTCTGGACCTCGCAGAACTACCACGACATGCGCGGCAAGCGGATGAACCTGGACATCGCCAGGACCAACAAGTCGGTCTTCGACGCCCTGAAGCCGGGCGGCGTCTATCTGGTGCTGGATCATGCGGCGGCGCCCGGGGCGGCGGACGCGCCCGACACCCTGCACAGGATCGACCCGGGGATGGTGCGCCAAGACCTCGAATCGGCGGGCTTCAAGTTCGAGGGCGAAAGCCCGGTCCTGCGCCGCACCGACGACGACCACACCAAAGGTGTTAGGGACTCAGGCGTCCAGGGCCACACCGACCAGTTCATCTACCGGTTCAGGAAGCCGAAGTAGGCCGGTTGCAGCAGCCCTGCGACAGTCCATCTATGGACAACAGGCGCCCGCGGCGCCAATAACCGCGGCAGAGTAAGGGAACCGGCCGCCACGCGAGACGGGTCGAGCACGGTGGTCGGGACGAGAGAGTCGATGGATTACAGGGACGCCTTCCGCGGCGCGCTTGAGAACATCCGGGGAGAAGGTCGTTATCGGGTCTTCGCCGACCTGAAGCGTCGCCGTGGACAGTTCCCACTAGCCACCTGGACGCGTCCCGACGGCTCCCAGCAGGACGTCACCGTCTGGTGCTCCAACGACTATCTCGGCCAGGGCCAGAACCCGGTGGTCACCGATGCCATGAAGAGGGCCATCGATGAGGCCGGATCGGGCTCGGGCGGCACGCGCAACATATCGGGCACGACGCACTACCACGTGGAGCTGGAGGCGGAACTCGCCGACCTGCACGGCAAGGAAGCCGCGCTGCTGTTCACCTCCGGCTACGTCTCCAATGAGGCGACGCTGTCGACGCTCTACAAGATCCTGCCCGGCCTGATCATCTTCTCGGACCAGTTCAACCACAATTCGATGATCTCGGGCATCCGGGTCGGCCGGCGCGACCAGCGCCGGGTGTTCCGGCACAATGACCTGGCGCACCTGGAGGAGCTGCTGGCCGCGGCGCCGGCGGACGCTCCGAAGCTGGTCGCGTTCGAGAGCGTCTACTCCATGGACGGCGACATCGCCGACATTCGCGGTACGGTGGCGCTGGCCAAGAAGTACGGCGCCATGACCTATATCGACGAGGTCCATGCGGTGGGCATGTACGGCCCGCGCGGCGCCGGCGTGGCCGAGCGCGACGGGGTGATGGCCGACATCGACATCGTCGAAGGCACGCTTGGAAAGGCGTTTGGCGTCATGGGCGGCTATGTGGCGGCCGACGCGGTGATCGTGGACGCGATCCGCTGCTACGCCGACGGCTTCATCTTCACCACCTCGCTGCCGCCGGCCCTGGCGGCGGGCGCGGTGGCCTCGATCCGCTACCTGAAGGAACACAACGAGGTCCGTTTGGCCCATCAGGAACGGGCGGCGACCCTGAAGGCCATGCTGGCCAAGGCGGGCATTCCGGTGATGCCCTCCGTCAGCCACATCGTGCCGGTGATGGTAGGCGATGCGGTCCACTGCAAGATGATCTCGGACATCCTGCTGGCCGACCACGGCATCTATGTGCAGCCGATCAACTACCCCACCGTTCCGCGTGGCACCGAGCGCCTGCGGTTCACGCCGTCGCCGGCCCACACCGACGAGATGATGCGACATCTGGCCCAGGCGCTGGAGGCGCTTTGGGTGCGATGCAACGTCCAGCGCATCGGCGGAGTGGCGGCCTAACCGCAGCTTTCAGACATGGATCCCGGCTTTCGCGGGGAAGAGTTCGGCTTTGCGACCTATTTGCGCCTGACGCCGCGGCCCAGGCCGATCTGCTTGGCGAATTCGGAGCGGCGGGCGGCGTAGGCGGGCGCCACCATCGGGTAGTCGGGCGGCAGGCCCCAGCGCTTGCGGTAGTCCTCTGGGCTGAGATCGTAGCGCGAGCGCAGGTAGCGCTTGAGCATCTTGAGCCGCTTCCCGTCCTCAAGGCAGACGACATAGTCGTGTTGCACAGACCGTCCGATTGGCACGGCCGGCTTGGGCCGTTCCTGGATGGCGGGGGCGGTGGCTGTCCGCGAAAGGCCGTCAAGGGTCTGGTGGACCGATCGGATCAGGTCGGGAACGGCGGCTACCGAGACCGCATTGCGGCTGACGTATGCCGACACGATCTCGGCGCCCAGACGCAGCAGGTCTTCGCCCGAAGGGCCCTCCATTTCGGGTTCGACGCTCATTTGGTGCCCCCTGGTCCTGACGCGCAATTCCTCGGCGCCGGATTCTGCGCCGTGCGCCATAATCGCGGAGGAACGCCGAAACCCGCGATAAGTTCCGCCGAACAGCCCCGCACCCGTTGGACGACGGACGGCGGGGGAGTAAAGAACCAACCCCGGATTCAGACCCGTCCGATCGAAAGGCGCCGCCCTTGACCCTGCACGCCCAAGCCCAGTCCCTCACCGACGCCTTCTTCACCCGGGGCGTGGCCGACACCGACCCCGCCCTGGCCCAGACGCTTTCTGGCGAACTGAAGCGCCAGCAGGACCAGGTGGAGTTGATCGCCTCCGAGAACATTGTCTCGCGGGCCGTGCTCGAGGCGCAGGGCTCGGTGCTCACCAACAAGTACGCCGAGGGCTATCCGGGCAAGCGCTACTACGGCGGCTGCGAGGTGGTTGACGAGACCGAGAAGCTGGCCATCGAGCGGGCCAAGCAGCTGTTCGGCTGCGAGTTCGCCAACGTCCAGCCGCACTCCGGCAGCCAGGCCAACCAGGCGGTGTTCATGGCCACCATGGTCCCGGGCGACACTTTCATGGGCATGAACCTGGCGGCGGGCGGCCACCTGACCCACGGCATGGCCATCAACCAGTCTGGCAAGTGGTTCCATCCGGTGGCCTATACCGTGCGCCAACAGGACCACCTTATCGACTACGACCAGGCCGCCGAACTGGCGCTGGAGCACCGGCCGAAGGTGATCATCGCCGGCGGCTCGGCCTATTCGCGGGCCATCGACTTCAAGCGCTTCCGGGAGATCGCCGACAGCGTCGAGGCCCTGCTGATGTGCGACGTGGCCCACTACGCCGGCCTGATCGTCGCGGGCGAATATCCCAACCCGTTCCCGCACGCCCACATCGTCACCACCACCACGCACAAGACCCTGCGCGGGCCGCGCGGCGGCCTGATCCTCACGAACGACGGCAAGCTGGCCAAGAAGATCAACAGCGCCATCTTCCCGGGGCTGCAGGGCGGCCCGCTGATGCACGTGATCGCCGCCAAGGCGGTGGCGTTCGGGGAGGCCCTGCGGCCGGAGTTCAAGACCTACGCCCGTCAGGTGAAGGACAACGCCCTGGCCTTGGGCGAGGCGCTGCAGAGCGCCGGCTTCAAGATCGTCTCCAACGGCACCGACAGCCATATGCTGCTGGTGGACCTGACGCCGAAGGGGGTGACGGGCGCAGATGCGGAGCAGGCGCTGGAGCGGGCCGGGCTGACCACCAACAAGAACGGCATCCCGTTCGACCCGCTGCCGCCGGTGCAGACCTCGGGGCTGCGGCTGGGCACGCCAGCGTGCACCACCCGCGGCTTCGGCCAGGCCGAGTTCCGCCAGATCGGCAAGTGGATCGGCGAGGTCCTGGATGGCGTGGGCCGGGGCGGTGACAACACGGGGGTCGAGGCCAAGGTGCGCGCTGAGGTCCTGGAACTCACGCGGCGCTTCCCCATCTACCCCTAATAGCGTTATCACGCTGTGAAGGGGGCTAGATCATGCGGTGCCCGTTCTGCGGCCATGCCGAAAGCCAGGTGAAGGACTCGCGCCCGTCGGAGGACGGGGCGGCGATCCGTCGACGCCGGCTCTGCCCCGAATGCGAGGGCCGCTTTACCACCTTCGAGCGCGTGCAGCTGCGCGAACTGACCATCCTCAAGCGCTCGGGCCGGCGCACGCCGTTCGAGCGGGACAAGCTCGCCCGCTCGGTCTCCATCGCGCTTCGCAAGCGCCCGGTGGAGCCGGAGAGGATCGAGCGGATGATCTCCTCCATCGCGCGGGAACTGGAGAGCATGGGCGAGACCGAACTGCCATCCTCCACCGTGGGCGAGCTGGTCATGAAGCGGCTCAAGGAACTCGATGACGTGGCCTATGTCCGCTACGCCTCGGTCTACCGCGACTTTCGCGAGACCCAGGACTTCGCCCGCTTCCTGGGCGAGGAGGGGCTGAGCGAGGGGCAGGAGCCCTAGCCTTGGAGCCCGCGCGGCGCATTGTTCTGGCCCGCGAACCGAATTTCGCCATAGGCGCGGCGCAGGTTTCGCCATCCGCCCACGAGGTGAGCTGGCCCGAGGGACGCGAGCGTCTGGAACCGCGGGTGATGCAGGTGCTGGTCGCCCTGTCGCAGGCCGGCGGCGAGGCGGTCTCACGGGACGATCTCATCGAGATCTGCTGGGAAGGCCGGTTCGTCGGCGACGATTCGCTGCACCGTTGCATCCTGCGGCTGCGTAAGCTGGCGGAGGCGACGGGCGGCGCCTTCGCCATCGAGACGTTGCCGAAGACGGGATACCGACTGTTGGCGCGCAACCGCTCCGTTTCGGCGGATGCGCCCGCTTCGGCCGCTGCGAAGCGGAAGCTTCCGTCCTGGCTTTTCCCAGTCGCCGTCACCCTGCTGATTGCGACGGTCACGGGAGCGGTGTTTTGGCCCAAGCCGCCCGCCTCTGGGCTGCGTGTGGCGGTGCTGCCGTTCGAGGCCTCCGGCGATCCCGTCGCGCGGACGGTGGCGGGGGGCATCCCGGACCAGATGATCGCCCTGCTCACCGAGCGGCAGGCTCCCACAGTCTCGCGCGAGGCTGCTGGAAGAGCCGATCGCGGTGGCGCGCGGTTGCTGGCGACGGGAGCGGTGGATCGCTACGGTGACAACCTGCGCGTCCGCGTGCGCCTCGACGACGCCAAGGCGGGGCTGACATTGTGGTCGGCGACTATCGAGCGGCCTGCGGTGGAAGCGGCGGACCTGCCCGATCAGACCGCCGCGCTCACCGTCGATATCATCGACCGGGCCCAGCGGGCGTTCGATCCCCAGGTCGGCAATGTCGATTCCTCCATTCTCGGAGCCTATCTGCGGGTGCTCCAGGGCAACCGGGGGTCGCGGGAGCAGGCCGTCGCCCTGCTGAACATCGAGCGGGAGCTGACGATACGCGCCCCGCGTTTCTCCGGCGGCCATTCGAGCCTTGCCGCCGAACTGGCCGCCGCTGCGCCTTTCCAGCCGCCCCAGATCGCCGCCCAGTGGCGCGCGGAGTCGCGGGCGGCGGCGAAAAAGGCCCTGGCGCTCGATCCCCACAATGGGGAAGCCTATTTCGCGCTGTACCTGCTGGAGCCGGAGGGAGCGTGGGCGCGGCGGGAGGCTTGGCTGCTTGAGGGATTGAGACAGGATCCGCGGAACGCCACGCTGCTGACCCAGGAAGCCGGTCTGCTGCGCGCGTCGGGCCGGCCGCGGGCCGCTCTGCCCATGGTGCGCCAGGCGCAGCAGATCGACCCCCTGTCGCCGAACAAGACCGCCGAGACGATCAACGCCCTTGGGGCGCTGGGCCTTTCGGAGGAGGCCGATCGGCTGGGGCAGCGGGCCTTGAGGCGGTGGCCGACGAATCAGCACCTGCGCTGGTCCGTGGTTGATGTTGCCTATCTCTATCTCCCGGCGGAGCGTGCGCTTCAGGCGCTCGACGTACATCAGAGGGGCGAGCCGCGGATGCCCCCGCGGCTTGAGGCGGCGTGGCGGCGATACGTGACCGAGCGCTCAGGCGCTGCGGCGCGGGCGCTGGCCGCTGTCGGGGAGACCAATTGGAACTCCTCCGCCTATGTTGTGGGCGCCCTGTCACAGGCCGGCGAGGTGGACGCGGCCTTCGCCCTGATCGGCCATCTGCTTGAGGTCGACCCCGGCCGGTCCAGGATTCCGACGCTGTTCGATCCGGCCAACGCGTCCCTGCGCCGTGATCCGCGTTTCATGCTCGTGGCGGACCGGCTGGGATTGGTGGACTACTGGCGCACCAGTGGCCACTGGCCCGACTTCTGCGCCGAGCCCGGCCAGCCCTACGATTGCCGCGTCGAGGCCGCCCGTGCGAAAGCTTCCCGCATGAAAGCGCCATGACCGTGACCCTGAAGCTCGCGACGTCGCTGGACGGCCGGATCGCCACCGGAGCCGGCGAGAGCCGCTGGATCACCGGCGAGGGCGCGCGCGAGGCGGTCCACCGACTGCGGGCCGAACATGACGCTGTGGTGGTCGGCGTGGAAACAGCGCTGGCCGACGATCCGGAGCTGACCGTCCGTCTGGCTGGGCACAACGGACGCCAGCCGGCGCGGGTGGTGCTGGACAGTCGCCAGCGGCTGAGGCCGGACTGCAAGCTGGTGGCCACGGCCCGGGACATCCCTACCTGGCTGATCGCCACCACGCCGCCGGATTCGGCGCTGACGGAAGCCGGCGTCCGCGTGCTGACCGTCCGGGCGGTGGGTGAGGACCGGCCGGAGCTCAAGACA
>CANJKG010000168.1 GCA_947474775.1 Caulobacteraceae bacterium
GCTCTGAGCCAGGATCAAACTCTCAGGTTGAGTTGACGTTCTGACTTTTAGCGTCCCCGGTTACTAGAACCGGTTGGCATTTAGTCTGCGTAGTTCTTGACGAGTTCCCATTCACATCGATCGGCCAGGCCGAAGCCCAGACGATCCATATTCATGGTGTCTTCTCAAGAGACCGCAGAATTCGTCAGCGTCGAGACTGTCTGGTTAGGACAGTCGCCAGGACGCCGCCGCCTGCGTTTCTCTTTCCAAATCAACGATGTCAAAGACCTCGACCGGCTTTCGCCGACCCCACTGTTTAGCGCCGGTGGTCGGCGGAGGCGGCTATCTAGGGGCCGACCTCGGTGGTGTCAATCGGTCGTTTCAGACCTTTGCATTCATTCCGGAAAGTCGGATTTGAACGCAAAAATCTCCGCGGGGCCGCCGAGGTGCTTCCCTCATTCAGTCCACGTCGATTCGATTGAGGCTCGGGAAAATACCGATGTCGGAGGGAAAATCAAGAGCAAAGTAGCTCTCGCCGTCGCCTTCGATGCAGTCTGTCCCGAGCGGGACGCGCTATCTAGGGGGCGCCTCCTGGCGTGTCAATCGCCGAGGGTGCTTTTCGCACCGGAAAGGGGCGGCGCAACGCCCCACCCTCGCCTTTGCCGCGCCTTCCCCCTATCGTAGCGGTCACAAAGGAGACTCAGCCGGCGTATGCTCTCCCAGAAAGCCCGTTACGCGCTCCGCGCCCTGGTAGAGTTGGCCCGCGCCGACGGCGTGCAACTCACCGCCGGCGAGCTCGCCGCCAGATCCGACGCGCCGCGCAAGTTCCTCGAGGCGATTCTTCTGGAGCTATCGCGCAATCACCTGGTGATTAGTCGGCGGGGCAAGTTCGGTGGCTATGTGCTGGGCCACCCGCCGCGGGAAATCAGTTTCGCCCAGGTGATCCGGGTGATCGACGGGCCGCTGGCCCTGGCCCCCTGCGTCAGTCCCCGCATGGGCTTCCGCAAGTGCGACGACTGCGACGACCTCGACACCTGCGCCCTGCGCCCTGCCCTGCTGCGCGCCCGCGACGCCACCGCCGAGGTCCTGGAGGGCTACACCCTGGCCGAGGCCGTCGCCGGCGGCGGATCGGGCGAGGTGCTGCAGGCGGTCTAGGGACAGGTCTTGGACGATGGAGCCACGGGGAATCCCTGTGGTTGACGCATCTTGAGTTCCCCGATGGGCAAATCCGCAGGCGCCTTGTCAGGCAGGATATAGATCTGAAAATCGGCTTCGATGCGCACCAGAGGCGGGGTGGAATATGTTTCCACCGATCGCCTTTGCTCGACCCTGGTCAACGGATGGGTTCGCTCAAGCGGATTTTCATAGCGATATTCGCACGCGGATGACGTCAGACGTAGCCCGCGATTGGCCTCGCTGTTGAACAGCCGCTCTGTTTTGCCCGCTCCCAATGGTTCGCGCCTATCAAAGGGCCTTTGAGTCGCGCTCGTCTCTCCCGCAAGGATCAGGACGAGGCGCCCACCCGTATTGTTTCGAAGAAAGAAGTGCGGAGCCACCTGGCAGGCCGTCATGGCGATAACCGACGCCATGCCCGCGCCGGCGGCGCACCAAACGATCCTCATGGACTTTTTCGCGGCGGCCACGGGCGCGCGGGATCGCCCATTGGCCCCTGTTCATTCCAGTTGTGATCACCGTGCCAATCCGGCTGGCCTTTCCTGTCCCGATCCAGGATCAGCGCTGTCAGGCCGCCCAGCGCGTTGGAGGGCAGATAAAGCGGCCCAAGCTGCTGACTCTGAATCGTGTGCTGCAATTCATGTCGTCGGGCTTCCGGTCCGCCGCCTCCCCAGAACTTGTCGTCCAGATCGTAGGGGTCTCCCCTATACGTGACCGAATTACCCAAGGTCACTGCGCCTACGCCGCCAAAGGGATTGTTGATGAAATCCACGCTGTTCTCGCCACGGCGGACGCGAGGCCGCGGTAGGCGTGAATCGATGGCATGGGCCACGGTCCCCGCCGCGTGGCCCAGCGCCCCATAAGCCAAGCCGATCGCGGTATTCGGCGCCGCCCATACCTTGCCCGCTCTATCGGCCAGCTTTGGGGCACGCTTAGCGATCTGCCCGGCGGCGCGTTCGGCAGGCGTCAGGAACATTTCGTCGATCCTCCGTCGCAAAGACGACAGTGGATCGGATCGACGGGACGGCTGCTTCATGCTCGACATTCCCGGGGCTCGAATGCCCGGGCATCCTCTCATTAGCACGGCGCGCGATCAGCTCGCCCCGATGTAGGCTCGCGCGGCTTCGGCCTCGGCCTCCACCTCGCTGATCTTCGACTTCACCAGGTCGCCGATGGAGACGATGCCCACCAGCCGCTCGCCCTGGCACACCGGGAGGTGTCGGATGCGTCGGTCGGTCATGCGGCCCAGCAGCTCATTCACCGTCTCGCCCGGCTAGGCAAACAGCACGTTGGCGGTCATGCAGCCGGAGACCGGCCTGGCCAGCGCCCCCGCGCCACCCTCCGCCACGGCGCGCACGATGTCCCGCTCGGAGACGATGCCCACCACCCGCTCGGCCTCCAGCACCACCAGGGCGCCCACCTTCATGGAATGCAGCATGGCGGCGACGGCGCTCAGGGTGTCGCCGGGGGAGACGGTGAAAACCGTGTCGCCCTTTCCTCGGAGGATCTGCGACAGCAACATCGACGGCTCCTTCCTGTAGGCAGGTAAGGAGCACCGTCGCCCGAAATCGGCTCCCCATCAATCGCCTATCGACGGAGAGAGAGTTAGCGGCGGCCCGTCATCCAGGCGATGGGGGTGATCACCAGCACCCCGGCCGCGAATCCGGCCAGGTGCGCCTCCCAGGCTACCGGCGCGTCGCCGCCGGGCATGAAGCCGCCACCGAGCAGGGCGATCAGCAGGTTCACCATCAGCCACGAGCCGCCCATGGACAGCACCGGAGGGCTGAACACCCGCCCCAGCCTGCCCTCGCCGGCGATCAGCCGGGCGGCCGCCCCCATCAGGCCGGAGACGGCGCCCGAGGCGCCTACCAGGAAATGCGGATCACCGGCGTGAACCAGGGCGTAGCCCAGGTTCGAGAGCACGCCGCACGCTATATAGAAGGCCAGCAGCCCCATCAGCCCGCCCAGCCGGTCTCCGAAGAACCGCGCCACCGGGGTGGCGAAGGCCAGGCCGAAGGCGCCGTTCATCAGGGCATGCGCCCAGCCGCCGTGCAGGAACATGGCGGTGACCAGGGTGGGCCACTGGCCGTTGGTTAGGCCGGACGGCGCGAACCCCAGCGCCGCGACCACCACATCCTGCGGGAACAGGCTCTGCACGGCGTAGCCGAACACGATCACGCAGGCGAGCGCCACCGCCGGCCAGGGCGCATTGAACATCGGCTCGCTGGGCCTCAGGCGCGGCGGCCGTCGCGAAGGCGCGGGCCCTGGCGGGCCGGGCTCCGAATCCGTGAAGGCGGTTGGCTCCATCGAGTCCTCATGTAGGGCGTCGCGCGCGCCAAGGCGAGGCGCCTCCTTATCGCCTTGCCGTCGCCACGAGGCTTGGCGATGGTGCGCGCCCCTTGAAGCAGGACTCCTCGATGATCCGCCCACTGCGTTCCGGCCTGGCGCTCGTCGCCACGTTCTTCCTGCTTGTGGGATGCAGCTTGCTGGGTGGCGGCCCCCGCGTCGCGCCGGTCGCCCAGGCGCCTGCCGCCGCGCCGGCCAAGGCTACGCCCGCGAAGATCAATCCTGTCAGGCCCGCGAACGCGGCCTGGGCCCATGCCCGCTCCGACCTGAAGGCGGACCCAGCGATCCTGTTCGGGGTGCTGCCCAACGGCATGCGCTACGCCATTCGCAAGCAGTCGATCCCGCCTGGACAGGCGGCGCTCAGGCTGTGGATCGACGCCGGCTCGCTGATGGAGGCCGACGACCAGCAGGGCCTCGCCCATTTCCTCGAGCACATGGCCTTCAACGGCTCCAAGGGCGTGCCGGAAGGCGACATGATCAAGATCCTGGAGCGCCTGGGCCTGGCCTTCGGGGCCGACACCAACGCCTCCACCGGCTTCGGCGAGACCACCTACAAGCTCGACCTGCCGCGCACCAACGACGAGACGGTGGACACCTCGCTGATGCTGCTGCGCGAGGCGGCAGGCAATCTTACCATCGACCAGACCGCCGTCGACCGTGAGCGCGGCGTGGTGCTCTCCGAGGAGCGCTCCCGCGACACCCCCGGCTACCGGATCTACAAGTCCCGCCTGGAGTTCCTGCTGCCTGGCCAGCGGCTGGGGACCCGCTACCCGATCGGCCAGGTAGAGGTGCTGAAGACTGCGCCTTCCAGCCGTCTCGCCGCCTTCTACAACGACTATTATCGCCCCGAACGCGCCGTCCTGGTGGCGGTGGGCGACTTCGATCCGATCGTCATGGAAGCCAAGATCAGGGCCCGGTTCTCCGACTGGGCCGCGGTGGGCGCCGCTGGCGGCGAACCAGACCTGGGCAAGGTGGCCAGGCGCGGGACCGAAGCGAAGCTGGTGATCGAGCCAGGCGCGCCCGCGGCATTGCAGATCGCCTGGGTGGGCCCGCCCGACCTCAAGCCGGACACCGTAGCCAACCGCCGCCGAGACCTTGTCGAAGAGCTCGGCTTCCAGGTGCTGAACCGGCGCTTCCAGCGCATCGGCCGTTCGGCGAGGCCGCCGTTCCTGGGGGCCGCGGCCTTCAGCAGCGACCAGGAGCGCGCCGCCGAGGTCACCATGGTCACCGTCAACTCGGAGCCCTCGCGCTGGCGCGAGGCCCTGACCGCCGTGGAGCAGGAGCAGCGGCGCGCTGTCGAGCACGGCGTGCTGCAGGACGAACTGGACCGCGAGGTGGAGGAGTTCCGCGTCAGCCTGAAGGCATCAGTCGCCGGCGCCGCCACCCGCCGCCAGTCGGAGCTGGCCGGCGAGCTGGTGGGCTCCCTCTCTGACGATCTGGTGGTGACTAGTCCGGCAGAGGACCTCGCCATGTTCGAAGCCGCCGTGAAGGACCTCAAGGCCCAGGAGGTCTCCGCCGCCCTGCGGGCCACCTTCAAGGGCGAAGGCCCGCTGGTCTTCATGGCCTCGCCCACCCCGATCCAGGGCGGCGAGGCGACGATTCTGGCAGCCCTGTCGGAATCCCGGAAGGTCGCCGTGGCGGCGCCCACCGCAACCGCCCAGGTCGCATGGCCCTACGAGGACTTCGGCACGCCTGGCAAGGTCGCCGAGCAACGCGAGGTCACCGACCTCGACGCCGTCTTCGTCCGTTTCGAGAACGGCGTACGCCTGACGGTGAAACCTACCCGCTTCCGGGATGACGAGATCCTGCTTCGGGTCAACATCGGCGAGGGTCTCACCGCCCTGCCCGCCGACCGCCAGGGCGCCAGCTGGATGGCGGGCTCTTTCGTCGAGGGCGGCCTCAAGCAGATCGCCGCCGACGACATCGACAAGGTGCTGGCCTCCAAGGTCTATGGCGCGCGTTTCGCGGTCACCGACGACGCCCTGGTGCTCACCGGCGCCACCCGGCCCGAGGACCTCGCCGCCCAGCTTCAGGTGCTCACGGCCTATGTGGCCGAGCCCGGCTGGCGGCCGGAGGCCTTCCAGCGCCTGCAGAACAGCATGAAGACCCTGCACGACCAGTACGAGGCCACTGATAATGGCGTGCTTTCGCGCGACCTGCCCAGCCTCCTTCGGGGCGGCGACCGCCGGTTCACCCTGCCCAGCCGCGACGAGATCGCCGCCGCCAGGCCTGGAGACCTGAAGGCCCAGATCGGCGACCAGCTGGCCACTGGCGCCATCGAGATCACCATCGTGGGCGACACCACCGTTGAGAAGGCCATCGACGCCGTGGCCGAGACCTTCGGCGCCCTGCCGCGCCGCCCGGCGCCGAAGCCGCTAGTCCCCGAGGCCCGCCGGATGGGCTTCCCCGAGCCGCGCGCCAAGCCACTGGTGCTCCGGCACAAGGGCCGCGCCGACCAGTCCATCGGCTACATCGCCTGGCCCACCACCGACTACTACGCCAACCCCCAGCGCGCCCGCGACACCGCCGTCCTGGGCGAGGTGATGAGCCTTCGCCTGATCGACGAGTTGCGCGAGGCCCAGGGCGCCACCTACAGCCCCTCGGTCGGCTACACCCACAGCCTGGTCTGGACCGGCTGGGGCTATGTGTCCGCCAGCGTCGAAGTCCCGCCGGAGAAGCTCCCCGCCTTCTTCGCCGACGTCGACCGCATCGCCGCCGACCTGCGGACCAGGGATGTCAGCGAAGACGAACTGGCGCGCGCCAAGAAGCCCCGCCTCGAGCGGATCGAAAAGGCCCGGCTCACCAACGGCTACTGGCTTACCGAGCTCGCCGGCGCCCAGGCCGATCCCCGCAAGCTCGACAGCATCCGCCAGCTGATCCCCGGCACCGAGCGTATCACCGCCGCCGACGTCCGCCGCGCGGCGGGGATCTTCCTCGTCCCCGACAAGGAGTGGCGCCTGCAGGTGACGCCGCAGGGAAAGTGACGGCCAGGCTCAGTACCTGATCTTGTCGCTCGCCAGCGGCGGCGTGTGCTTTGGCACGCGGATCGCCTTGGTCGCCTGCTCGAAGTCGTAGCCGTAGCCCAGCAACTTGCCCTCGCTCCAGGCAGGCCCGAAGAACGATATGGTCACCGGCAGGCCGGCGGGCGTCATTCCCGCCGGCACGATCAGGTCGGGAAAACCGGATTCGTTGGCGAAGTGGTGCGCGTTGTCCTTCGCCTGGATCGGCTTGGGCGGATCCTGGCGCTCGATCAACGGCGCGGGACGCGGCGTGGTGGGATAAACCACCGCATCCAGCCGATACTTGACGAACACCGCCTCGACCCCTGCTCGCATCGCCGCCAACTGCTGGTCTCGCAGCGCCAGGTACTGCGGATCATCCAGCTCCATCGCCTGCTTCTGGGTGTGCTTCAGCGCATAGGCCTTCTGCGGGCTGCGATACCCCGTGGCCGGATCATTTGCCTTGGCCACCAGCTCGTCGAAGGTTTTCGGGAAGCCAGGCTTCAAGGTCTGCAGATAGTCGGTGATCTGGGCCTTGAATTCGGTGGCGCTCAGCAAGTTGCTGATCGGGTTCTTGGCCGCGATCAGATAAGCGGGATACGCCACCGGATCGACCACCTCCGCGCCCAAGCGCCTCAGCGTCGCGATAGCTTCCTCCATCACCGCGTCGGTGTCCGGGTCCTGCCCCATGAAGTCCCGGGCCACGCCGATGCGCGCGCCCTTCAGTGAGCCGGTCTTCAGGTATTGCGTGTAGTCGGTGTCGAACCTGCCTTCGCTCCTGCGGGTAGCCTCGTCGGCGGGGTCGACGCCCGTCATGACCCCCAGAGCCGCCGCCACGTCGTACACGCTGCGCGCCATGGGCCCGCCGGTGTCCAGCGACAGCGCCAGCGGGATGATGCCGGCCCGGCTCACCAGGCCGTGTGTAGTCTTCAGGCCGACCACGCCGTTCACCGAGGACGGCCCCCGGATCGAGCCGCCCGTGTCGGTGCCCAGGCCAAACTGAGCGAACGCCGCGGCGATCGCCGCGCCGGTCCCGCC
>CANJKG010000169.1 GCA_947474775.1 Caulobacteraceae bacterium
GCTTCTTGTAGAGGCGGAAGTAGTTCTGGATCGTCACCGAGGCCAGGGTCTGGTTCTCGGGCTGGATGACGGCGCCTTCCTTGGCCTCGATGGCCTGGTGCAGACCTTCGGACAGACGGCGGCCCTGCATCATGCGGCCGGTGAACTCGTCGATCAGGATCACTTCGCCGGCGCGGACGATGTAGTCCTTGTCGCGGGTGTAGAGGATGTTGGCCCGCAGCGCCTGGTTGACGTGGTGCACCACCGAGACGTTGGCGGCGTCGTAGAGGCCGGCGGAATCCTCGGCCAGGTGGCCGGCGGCCTGCAGGGTCTCCTCGACCCGCTCGGCGCCTTCCTCGGTGAGGATCACCTGTCGCTGCTTCTCGTCGAAGTCGTAGTTTGTGGGGTCAAGGACCAGGTCCTTCACCACCAGGTCGATGGTCTTGTAGAACTCGCTCCGGTCCTCGGTGGGGCCGGAGATGATCAACGGCGTGCGCGCCTCGTCGATCAGGATCGAGTCCACCTCGTCGACGATGGCGAAGTTGTGCGGCCGCTGCACCATCTCGTCGGCCGCGTAGACCAGGTTGTCGCGCAGGTAGTCGAAGCCGAACTCGTTGTTCGTCCCGTAGGTGATGTCGGCGTTGTAGGCTGCTTGCCGCTGGCCCTGGCTGAGGCCGTGGACGATGACGCCCACCTCCATCCCCAGGAAGCGGTAGATCTGGCCCATCCACTCGCTGTCGCGCTGGGCCAGGTAGTCGTTGACCGTGATGACATGGACGCCCTTGCCCTCAAGCGCGTTGAGGTAGACCGGCAGGGTGGCCACCAAGGTCTTGCCCTCGCCGGTGCGCATCTCGGAGATGCCGCCCCGGTGCAGGATCATCCCGCCCACCATCTGCACGTCGAAGTGGCGTAGCGCCGTGGTCCTCCGCGAGGCCTCGCGCACGACGGCGAAGGCCTCCTCCAGCAGGTCGTCTAGACTGGCGCCGGCGGCCAGCCGCGTGCGGAACTCCTCCGTCTTGCCGCGCAGGTCGTCGTCGGAGAGGGCCTGCATGGCCGGCTCGAGCGCGTTGATCTTGCCGACCCGCGCGTTCATGGCCTTGACCTTACGGTCGTTGGAGGAGCCGAAAAGCCGTTGGAAGAACATCGGTGAGGGGCGTCCGGTGGCGGTCAAGGAAGCGGGGCGGCGCATCGACACTATGGCCGATGGTCGCATACACCCTGAGATTCCGCGCTTTTCAGGGCCGGCGTGACTTAAGCAGCGACCCGTCGAGTGTCAACGCGACGGGGGCCCGCGCCGAGCAAGATCGTACCAGGCTGACCAGCCTGGAGCGTGAATCTTGCTCGACTACAAAAGGCGAGCCTGATTCATGGCTCAAATCGCGTCGGTTTGTGCCGACCAGGCTCGAGGCGATTATGGCCGTGAGTGCGCTTTGCATCACGCTGCGAAGCCGTTAGGGACGGCGGGTGTCCCAGGCGGGGACAGGCGGCGGCTCCAGGAGGGGTGTGCATGGCGTCGACGAAGTCCTTTCGCGCCCGGGCGCTCGCGGGCCTGATCGGCGCCGCGCTGCTGGCGCTGGCCGCCTGCGGCAAGGAAGGCGTCGCCGACCGGCCGCCGGAAAGCGGCGACCAGCCCGCCGCCAAGGTCGACGGCAAGACCATCTGGGTGTCCGACGTCAAGCGCGAGGCGGTGGCCCAGGGCCTGATCGGCCAGGGCGAGCCCCTGGACGTGTCCTCCGACCAGTTCCGCCAGGTGCTCGACGAGGTGGTGGACCAGAAACTGCTGGCCGCAGAGGCCATCAAGCGCAAGCTCGACAAGGATCCCGTGGCCCAGCGCCGGCTGGCGGCTGCGCGCGAGCGCATACTAGGTGGCCTGCTGATCGAGACCGTGGTCACCGACTCGGTCAGCGACAGCGCGATAAAGGGCCTCTACGAGGAACAGCAGCGGCTCGCCAAGCGCACGGAGGAGATCCGCGCGCGGCAGATCGTGACCGCCACCCCGGTCGAGGCCGAGGCGATCAGGAAGCAGCTGGCCGCCGGCGCCTCCTTCGAGGCCCTGGCCATGGAGCGGTCGACCGACGCGGCGACCCGCTTCAACGGCGGCGATCTGGGCTATTTCACCACCGATGTCATGCCGGACGCCTATGACCTGGCCCTGCGTGGCGCCAAGGCCGGAAGCCTGGTGGGCCCTTTCGCCGTGGAGGGCGGCTACGCCCTTCTGAAGGTGGAGGACCGGCGGACCGAGCAGCCTATCACCCTGGAGGCCGCCCGGCCCCAGATCGTCCGGTTCATCACCTACAACGAGGTGCGCGACCTGCTGGAGAAGCTGCGCAGCAAGGCCAAGGTGGAGACCCTGCTCAAGCCGCAGGAAGGCGCCATCAGGCCGCAGCCGCCCGCCGATGCGCCCAAGGCCGCGCCGGAGCAACCGAAGGCCCCAGGAAGCGGCCAGGGAGGCAAGCCATGACCCGCAAGCCTGTGAAGCCCTCGGCCCCGCGCAAGCCGGTGGAGGTGCTGGAACGCGCCCTCGATCCGCTGGCCAGCGCCATCAAGCGGGCCGCCCTGAAGCGCGCCGACAAGCAGACGCGGCAGTTCGAAGAGCCGGCCCCGGCCGCCGCGCCGGCCAAGACCACCATGCCGGTCTCACCGCTGGCGGTCCCGTTCCCGAGGATGCCGCCGATCGCCGGCGTCGAGCTCGCCACCGGCCGGGCCGGCTTCTACAAGCACGAGCGCGAAGACCTGCTGGTGATGAGCTTCCCGGAGGGCGCAAGCTGCGCCGGCGTCTTCACCCGCCACGGGGTGGGCTCCGCGCCCGTGGACTGGTGCAAGCGCCACCTGGAGGCCACCAAGGGCGAGGGCGTCCGCGCCCTGATCGTCAACGCCGGCTGCGCCAACTCCTTCACCGGCCGTCCGGGCGCCGACGCCGTGCGCAGGGTCTGCTCGGCCGTCGGCAAACGGTTCGACTGCCGCCAGCGCGACGTGATGGTCGCCTCCACCGGCGTCATCGGCGTGCTGCTGGACGACGCCAGGATCACGCCCCGGCTGCCGGAGATCGAGCAGCGGCTGAGGCCGGACGGCTGGGCGGACGCCGCTGCCGCCATCATGACCACCGACACCTTCCCGAAGGGCGCCTATGCGGAAGCGGTTATCGACGGCGTCACGGTGAAGATCGGCGGTATCTGCAAGGGCTCCGGCATGATCGCCCCGGACATGGCCACCATGCTGGCCTTCGTGGTCACCGACGCGGCGATCTCGCCGGCGGCGCTGCAGAACCTGGTCAGCCTCTATACCCGCAACACCTTCAACGCGGTGACGGTGGACGGCGATCGCTCCACCAACGACACCCTCCTGCTGTTCGCCACCGGCAAGTCCGGCGCCCCGAGGATCAGCCGCGCCGGCGACCGCAGGCTCGCCGACTTCCGCGACAAGCTGGAGCACGTCCTCATGGACCTCGCCCATCAGCTGGTCCGCGACGGGGAGGGCGCCTCGAAGTTCATCAAGATCACCGTGAGCGGCGCCGAGAGCCACGCCTCGGCCCGCAAGATCGCCCGCACCATCGCCGAAAGCCCCCTGGTGAAGACCGCCTTCGCCGGCGAGGACGCCAACTGGGGCCGCATCACCATGGCCGTGGGCCGGGCTGACGAGCCCATCGATCGCGACACCCTGTCGATCCGCTTCGGCCCCCACTGGGCGGCCCAGGACGGCCTCGTCTCGCCCACCTACTCCGAGGCCAAGATGAGCGCCTACATGAAGAACGCCGAGTTGGAAGTGGCCGTCGACGTGGGCGTCGGCCGCGGCGCCGCCACCATCTGGACCTGCGACCTCACCAAACGCTACGTCGAGATCAACGGGGATTACCGGAGCTGAGGGGCGGGTGCCGGGGGGTAAAGATGCTCCCCCCTCACCGATCATCCCCGCGAAAGCGGGGACCCAGGCTTTTTTGTTCAGGCAGCTTTCGACCTTTTCGGACATCACCTGGCGCCAGCGAGGATAATCTGAGTTGGGCGTCCGTCGAGGGGAAGGCAGAAGACACCCCGCGTCGTTGGAGTGCGCCATTCGTAGGCGTAGTCGCGATCCCTCACTTGTCCCACGCGACACTTCGATAGATTGCTGTGCCGTTGGCCGTGCTCGACTTTGGCATTGGGGAAGCCCGCTTCGGCCAGTTCTCTGCGCGCCAGCTCCAGCCGCTGTCGTCCCGGACGGTTGCCAATGTGGAACCATGCGACAGCGGCTGTGAGAAGGAGCAGCATCACTCCCCAACGTAGCCATGCTGGTGCTCGGGAGGCGTCTGCTCTCATAGGGCCAAGCTATCAACTTGGAGGGCGGCTTTCGACCCTGGGTCCCCGCTTTCGCGGGGATGACCGGAGGACGGAATGACAGGTTTCATAGCGGTGCAGACCACCACCGCCTCGCCCGAGGAGGCGGAGCGCATCACCGAGGCGCTGCTGGCGGAAAACCTCGCCGCCTGCGTGCAGATCGCCCCGATCCGCAGCCGCTATGTCTGGAAGGGCGCCATCGAGCGCGCCGACGAACAGCTCATGCTGATCAAGACCCGCGCCGACCTGTTCGAGGCCGTGCGAGCCCGCATCCGCGCCCTGCACAGCTACGAGACCCCGGAGATCGTGGCGACGCCGATCGTCGCCGGCGATCCTGACTACCTGGCCTGGATCGCCGCCTCCACAATCTCCCCTCAGCCCGATAGCCGGGATTCAAGCTGATTCCAGCCTGCCTCGGATGGCGAAGCCCTTGCGATGCCCTGAGTCCGCTGCGCATCTTCGAAGGGAATCTCGGGGTGCGATGGGCGAGGATTACACAGAGCGGGGCGCGGTTGTGGACCTGGCGCGGGAGCGGCCCTTCCGCCTGGGCTCGCTCGATATCCGTCCGGCCACCCGCGAGGTGGTCGCCGCCGACGGCCGCGAGGTGCTGGAGCCGCGAGTCATGCAGGTGCTGGTGGCTCTTGCCCGCGCCGGTGGCGAGGTGGTCACCCGCGACGACCTGACGGCCAGCTGCTGGGACGGCCGGATCGTCGGCGAGGACGCCATCAACCGGGTGCTGTCGCGCCTGCGCCGCCTGTCCGAGGGGCTGGCCCAGGGGAGCTGGTCCATCGAGACCATCACCAAGGTGGGCTACCGATTGACCATCGCCGGCGAGAATTCGGCCTTCCAGCCATCGCTGGCCCCGATAACGTCTGACATCCCCGCTTTGGACCCGACCTCCGACCCTAAGGCCAAGCCGCCCCGCCGCGCCCTGCTGGCCGGCGGTGTGGCGGTGCTGGCCGCGGCGGGCGCGGGGGCTGTCTGGTTCCTGCGTCGCGGCCCAGGCAATCCGGAGCCACCGGCCGACGTCGCGGCCCTGATCGCCCAGGCGGAGCTGGCGCTCCGCCAAGCCAACACCGTCGACGACGCCACCGCAATCGGCCTGCTCCGCCAGGTCACCGAGCGGCGCCCGGAATTTGCGCAGGGCTGGGGCATGCTGGCCTCGACCTATGCCTACACCTCGCATCTTTCTCCGGCGAAGCAGGCGCCGGGGTTGGTGGCCCGGGCGCGGGAGACGGCCGCCCGCGCCCTGGCGATCGACCCGCACCAGGCCGACGCCCTCATGGCGCGGGCGCTATGCCTGCCGCGGCGAGGACACTGGTTGCAGGTCGAACGGGCCTGCCGCGCGGTGCTGGCCCGTAATCCTGACAAGTACCTCGCCCTGTTCGTCCTGGCGGCGTCGCTGGGCTTCGTGGGCCGCTGCCGGGACGGCGCGGCGATGCTGGACAGGGCGGCGCGGATCAGCCCGCCGACCCCGGGCCTGCTGTACACTCATATCGTCTTCCTGTGGGCGGCGGGGCGGCTAGAGGACGCCGACCGGGCCGCCCAGCGGGCCATGGAGATCACTCCGCGCCACTTCGCGGTGTGGTTCAGCAAGCTCTACCTGCTGCTCTACACCGGCCGCGGCCAGCAGGCCCTGGGTATGCTGGAGGACGTGGACAACAGGCCCGCTGCGATCGGAGAGGAGGAGTTCGACGATCTCCGCACGACCATCACCGCTATCATCTCGCGCGAGCCGACGGCCGTGGCGGCCGCCATCAGGCTGTGCCTGGAACAGGCGCCGCAGGGGACGGGCCACGCCGAGAACAGTATGCAATTCGCCTGCGCCCTGGGTGACGTCGACGCCGCCTTCGCGGTGGCCGACGCCTATTACTTCTCTCGCGGTTTTGTCGTGGCGGACATTCGGTTTGCCCTGCAGCAGGCCCGGTTCACGCGCAAGGAGGGTCGCGTTACGTCGATCCTCTTCCTGCCCTCGACGGCGCCCATGCGGACCGACCGGAGGTTCCAGCCGCTGGTGGAGGAGCTTGGTCTCGAGCGGTACTGGCGCGAGTCCCGCAGTGTCCCGGACTACCGGACCTGATCGCTTGTGCAGAAGCGGGGTCGCGTCGTCCGCGGCCCCGTTCGCAATCTAGCGGTTCGACCACACCCCGGTGCGGCCGGCCGGCTTGTCGTCGCCGCCGCCACGCGCCGGACCCTTGAAGGCCGGACGTTGTTGCGCGGGCTTTTCCCCAGAGCGCGCCGGAGCGCCCTCGTGGCGATGGCCGGGCTTGCCCTGGGAGTGGTTGCGGTTGGGCTTGGCGCTGTGGCCGCCGCGATGAGGTTGGCCGCCACCGCCGCCGCCACGCTTCTGGCCCCGGGTGTCGGCGCGCTCGGGCTTCAGGCCCTGCGGTTCCGGCATGGCTGCGGTGGCCGCGCCCAGGTGCTTGTCGTTGCGGCGGTCGAAGGACGGGATGGTCTGGCGCGTCACCTTCTGGATGTCGCGCAGCAGGGTCCGCTCGTCCTCGGCGCAGAAGGCGACGGCCGAGCCGTCGGCGCCGGCGCGGGCGGTGCGCCCGATCCGGTGCACATAGGCCTCCGGCACGTTAGGCAGCTCGAACTGCACCACGTGGCTCACCGCGTCGATGTCGATGCCGCGGGCGGCGATGTCGGTGGCTACCAGGGCGCGGACCTTGCCGGCCTTGAAGTCGGCCAGGGCGCGTTCCCGCTGGCCCTGGCTCTTGTCGCCGTGGATGGAGGCCGCATCGACGCCCACCTGCTCGAGGCTGCGGGCCACGCGGTCGGCGCCGCGCTTGGTGCGGGTGAAGACGATGACCCGCTTGAAGCCCTCGTCGGCGAACAGCTCGGCGAGCAGGGCGCGCTTGCGGGCCTGCTCGATGAACAGGACCTTCTGGTTGATCCGCTCGACGGTGGTGGCCGAGGGCGTCACCGAGACCTTCATGGGGTCGTTGAGCAGCTCGCCGGCCAGCTTGCCGATCTCGGTGGGCATGGTGGCGGAGAAGAACA